>JBBTEQ010000147.1:0-10229 GCA_038042235.1 Bdellovibrionota bacterium
TTCCTTGCCCTCTTGAAAGTTGATTTGAGCAGTTTGTACAGTAAACTGTTTATCTTTAAATATTAATTTAGATCCCGGTTTTATATCGACTTTACCCTTTATATGGGGAGATTCAATATTACCAGAAATATTTAAAAAACCATTAGCTTCGCCTTCAATTAGTTTATTTTTTATAATAATATCATTCGTGAGGTCGACATTGACATCGAGAGTAAGGGAAGGAGTCAATTCTTCGATTTGTTTAGGTGGCAAAAAAGAGCTGGCTCTAAGTGTTGAGGACTGACGAGATTCTGTTTCAAAATCTTTTTGAATTAAACCTGTAGACACTTTATAGTCTATTTTCAACTTATAGGGTAGCCAGTTTCCTGAAAACAATAAGCTGGCTTTTCCCGCAGATAATATTTTATCAGGAAAGTTCAATTCGACGCTATCCGCAATTGCGCGCAAATTAACTTGAATATTTTGCGGGCCTAAAATTTCAATTTGCCCCAATCCAGTAACATCGCTTGGACCCATTTTTCCAGTAATATCATTTAAAAATATTTTTGATTTCGAAAATTCAATCGGAGTATTAATGTTCTCAATAGCCTGTGGAAAACCTTTCATTATCACATAACCATCGATCAACTCGCCCACTCCAAGCATCTCAAAAGAATTATTATTTAATGAGATTCGGGTATCAAGTACAAGATTGCCAGTAAGCGACTGTGCAAAAGGAATCAAAAATTGTAACATTCTTAGTTGCAGGTCCGCATTAATGCTAAGTTTAGTAGAGGCCGAAGAATTCTGATTTAACTGAAGACTTAAAAAACTATCTTCGCCTTTTAAAACTATATTTTCCATTTGTGATAGACCGGATTTAAATACAAGTCGACTCGGTTTCTCGAGTTTGATGGATTGAGAACCTCGTTGTAATATAAAATCAGTAATTTTGATGTGCCCCTCGGCTAAGGATAAGCTTCGATTTTTAGAAACAAGATCAATTTCGGCATTGATTTTTGAGGTGAATTCCGAGGAAGGTTGCGGAAGTGAAACAAGAGGCAATAAAAACAGCGGATTTAAATCATGCACCAGGATTTTTGCAGAAAAGTTATTATTTTTACTCCAGGGCCAGATCAGATCAGATTGAATTTGGCGTCCGAAGAATTGACCTTTGAAATTCAAATAGTTCTTATCAAGTATTAAACTTCCTTGTGAGTTTGGATAATCGACCTTGTCATAGGTAACCTGTTTAAGTGTAAAATCTGTAAGAACCTGAGGTGAACTTAATGAGCCCAAGACTTGCCCTTCGGCATAACCAATGCCCGAAACGGCGGGTGCATAGGAAATGATGTGATCAATTTCTTCTAGTAAAAAAGGATTAACTTTAATTTTAAGATTAAATTGTGGCTCATCAGGAGTTGTATTAATGAAACCTTCTAATAAGGCAGTAGACTTTGTTTTTTTAAGATTAACATTTTTTAATAAAATATTTTCGCCATCAGCAACAAGGTCCAGGTTTAGCTTGCTAAATCTTTCCTCAGCAAGGGATCCATTAGTAAACTCAGATTTCAATTCGTATTTCAGTTTCCAGAACTTAAACGGCCCATTAAATGTAATATTGGCTTTACCCTGACCCAAAAAATCAAAGGGTAAATATAATTTATTTTTTAATGCAAAAAAAACATCTTCACCATACAGAGTGGGCGAGTTAAAGCTGCCCGCTAAGAAATCATCTTTAAAATTGAATTCGAGAGAGCCGTTCAGATTTGATTTCCCGATATTTGCAGTTAGCTCGCTGAACATTAATTTTGTACTTTTATACTCAAGCGCAGAATTAAAATGCCCCAGCCTGAATTGATCAATTTCGGTATTGTCCATTGAAAGGTCTGCGGTAATGGTGGCCGCACTTGCATTGCCGCTGGTGGATCCTTTGATCTTAAGATCACCTTTTATGTTGAGGTCTGCTAGTGATTCGACATCATCAAAGTTTAAACGTTCGGTTTCAAAATTAATATTGAAGCCTTCGCTAAAATCGACTTGGCCAGAGCCGGTGCCTTGAGAGCTGCCAATTTGTATGCCAGTTTGAAAGGAAAAACTGTCTTTAGTAAAATTGGTGGTTCCATTTAACTGAGCTTTTTTTAATTTCACAATATGAAGTTTTTCCTTTAATCCAGGCTTAACCCAGATATTATCAAGGTCAGTCAAAACATCACAGGTGGCAAAAATACTGGGCTGAATAGCTCCGCTGCAAGTAGCTTTACCAGTGGCGGAAAGCCCGGCCGGGATATCATTTAAACTTAAGGATAAGAATAACTTCTGTAGATCAAAGCTGCTGACTTCCAATAGGGTTGAATATTTATAAGGAG
This sequence comes from Bdellovibrionota bacterium, assembly GCA_038042235.1. Classification (GTDB taxonomy): domain Bacteria; phylum Bdellovibrionota; class Bdellovibrionia; order Bdellovibrionales; family Bdellovibrionaceae; genus Pseudobdellovibrio. Next base: position 2,349 of record JBBTEQ010000147.1, read on the forward strand.
GATTTTTTTCAATTTTGAGATTGCGCAGCGAGGCTGTTCCTGAAGGGTGTTCAAGTTTTACTTCGCTCATCTCAATCAGATTGTTTTTGATTGTGGCCTTGATTTGAGCCTGACCTAACTTAAATTGATCCAGTACAACTTGTGTTGTTTTGATATCAACTGAACCATTGATTTTGTCATAGGTGTTTATATTAAGATTTCCGGTCGACTCAATTAGGCCGGTAATTGAGGGGAGGCGTTGTTTTTGCGGAAAAAGTAAAAGTGAGACGGTACGCATATCTTGCAAATTAATTTTACCGTCAAAACTGATTAATCCTTGGGGTTCAGAGATTATGTTTTTAATATTCTGAAGCTTCGCGCTAAAACTAACCTGAGAGTCTAGAGTACGAACTGCTAATTTTTTAAGATTTAGTAAGTTGTCTTTTAATGAAATTTCAAGATCGGTTTGCAGATTAAATGCATTTTTTTTATTATGCGAAATATCGACATTTAATTGGGTTGTAGATAAAGTCAGCTCAGTTTTTAAATTAGTTACCGATAAATGTGGAATAGTAAATTTTATATGCGACTGTTCTGCTAGCTGAGAATCTGCGATGGACAAATCTAGATCGGAATTATCAAGGATTATGCGATCAATCGGAATAATATTTAAGTATTTGAAGATGGCCTCGACCGGGATTGTAATTTTTTGGTCAGAGCTATCAATTTTTAAATTATAATTCCAGCGGGCCCCGTCAAGGATGACTTTAGAAATATTGATTTGTCCGATGATCAGATCAAAGATATCAAGCTGAATGACGGTTTTTTTAATTGTAACTGGAGCTGGCGTATCGGGGTTATTTTTAATTTTTACCTTAAGTCCGTCCGCTAAGAGCTGCAGTTTAAGAATTGATAAATCGATTTTTTCAACTTCAATATTAACAATATCCTGTTCAGAATTCAGTTTTGGAATTTGTTCAGTGATAAGATTAATTGCCGCTGGTTTTAAAACTTGTGACCACAAAATAGCTGTAGCGATCAGGAGCAGTAATGGAGTAACAATCAGAGTTGAGCGACTGAGCTTGTTATTGGCTTTACTCACGAAGTTTTCCATTCGTGAATTAAGGCTTCAGTAGACCGATAGGAGGTAACTCTGGCGGATAAAGACTCCAGTAATTGGATGGCCATTTGTTTTTGGCCCAGGCCATAATAGGCTTGGGCTTTAAGGTAAATAGCTCCATATGTTGATTCTGGCGTAGAGGTCATTGTTTTTTCAAGGGACTCTATGTGTTTGAGCAAGTCCAGGAATCTGGAAGATTCAAAAAGAATTTCAGCCTTAAGCCATTCGCTAGCGAAGGTTTTTGGGGATTTGTTAATAAGCTCTAAACTTAAATCATAAAGGTCAAACTGCAGTGCTAGCATGGCTAAGTTATAAATTTGTTCGGGCGATTCTGTCTGCAGTCGGTCCGCCAATTCACCAATATGCTTTTTTAATTCTGAAATAAACTCTTCAGTTTCGAGTGACTGTGTTTCAAGTATTTTTTTAGAGTATTTTTTCAAAGAAGGGGCTCGTATTCGGGCCAGAATATCGTCGGCCTTTTTTTCTAAGTGAGCCTGGTGCAGAAGTTTGATTTCAATATCGTGAGGAAATATCTTAACCAGTTGACGGAGGGTTTGTTCTTCTTGTTCGTGTAATTGATAAAGTCGATTATGATTCAGCTGTAAGATCAACTTGGTTTTAATTTGTAGACGTTCATTTTCAAATTCTTTTTTTCTGGTTATCAGGTAGGTCGACAAAATCGGATTGATATTAACTAAAATAGGCGACTTGCTTGCATTTTCTAAAGTTTTATTAGTTGTATTGTTAGTTACATTGTTAGCTGTAAGTGAGGCTTCTATAATATCGAGGATTTCCTCAGAAAGCTGAGATTGGTTTTCAATATAGGCCTTGGTAAATGAGCCCCATGGAAAATCAGGTAGCGAATCTTTTTTTAAACATCTAAGATAAAATTTAAAAAGTATATCAGTGCGGCCAGCAGTCGTTAGAAAATGACTGATACTTTCAATTTCTGATGGGCTCAAAACATCGCTTTTAGCGTATTTGGAAATAATTTCTGTGCAGATCATTTCAAGAGAAATTCCCTCTTGAGATAGGGTGTTTATTTCAAGCTCTAGACTGTTGTTACCAGCCAAGTCTCAAACCCCATTGATTTCTGTTCCAATTATTTTTGTGTCTATTACTTTTGATTGACACGTTCAACATAAGCGCCGGACTCCGTATCTATTCTCAGCAGGTCTCCCTCGCTGATGTGTAGAGGAACCCCAACGACCAGGCCGCTCTCCATTGTTGCAGGTTTTGTTGCGCCCGTAACACGATCGCCCTTAACTCCAGGATCGGTTTGCGCCACTCTTAAGTTAACAGCATTTGGAACATCAACCACAACAGGTTTGTCGTTGTAAATCGTGATAACAACATTTAAATTTTCAGTCAGATAATTTTTAGCGCTGCCGATTTCATGTTCCATCATACAAATTTGTTCATAGTTTGTTTGATTCATAAAATTATAGCCATTGTCGTCTTTGTATAAAAAAGTCATTTCGATGTTCTCAACATTAGGAACTTCAAACTTTTCGCCAGATTTAAAAGTTCTTTCCAGATTAGAACCAGTCAGTAGGCTTCGCATCTTTGTTCGCGAAAACTGATTACCTTTTCCGGGTTTAACATGTTGAAAATCAACGATCACGTAGGGTTGACCATCAACCATTAATTTTAGACCTTTTTTAAAATCCGATGTTTCATACATAATTTACTCCAACTCATTGAAATTTCAGTATAAATGATCACAATTAAGTCGACAACAATTCGCGCTTATTTACTTCGATTCTGCGCAGCAACATTTGTAAAGCCGAGATTTTTTTATCATTGATATTTTTTTGTTTTATTTGCGATGCCTGTGCTAGTGATTTAGGCTGTAGGTAATCAGGCTTCTGGTATTTAGAAAGCCTTAGTTTTCTTGAATCAATTTCAGGATGAGCACCGAAATCATCTGAACATTCGTTAAGCAGTTTAAGCGCCTTTTCGATTTCTTGCCTAACAATCAAGGCGTCAATATAGGAAATCGCTCTTAAAAGCTCTTTGTCAGGTTTAGACCATTTGTTGATTGGAGTATTGGTATCAGGTGCTTCGGAAACATTTTTTTGAAGTTTTTGCATCTGAAACAATTCAGCTTCGTATTCATCGGCGGTCAAAAGTTCAAGTTTTGCTACTGCTCGGCGCGCTAAAGTATGTTTTGGATTCAGAAATAAGACTCTTTTGAATGCAGCTAATGCGAGTTTGCCATTTTTTAGCTCAAGGTGAGCTTCTGCTAGTTCAAGCCATGCTCGCCAATTTTCGCCAGCTAACTTAGTGGCCTCCGTCAAAGGAGAAATCGCATTGTTATGTTGGTTTTGTAGTTTAAAAATACGTCCCAGTAAAATTAATCCACTCGTAGAGCGCGGATGAAATTTTAAGCTTTGCTTAACCAGAGTTTCGGCCTCGGATTTCATGTCGCGTATTAGATAAAATTCAGCCAGTTTTACAAACTGTGGCGATCTGGGATTTTGCTCAAGCTCTTTTTGTAGCTCATGTATTTCATCTTCTTGTGTCATATCAGCTGAAATCTTCTCATTATATTGACTGAAAGAAAAGCAGCTTATTCAATAAGGAATGATTATTTTAGGAATCGACCCTGGGTCGCGCTTTTTAGGTTACGCTGTTGTATCTGTTGAGAATCATAAAATGAGTCCAATTGACTTCGGTGTTCTTAAGTTTGATCCAGATATCATTTTAACTGAAAGACTGCAATCAATAGGGTTGGGAGTGCGTAAGCTTTTTGAAAAGTACAAACCTGATCACCTATCACTTGAAAAACTATTTTTAGGAAAAAATGCCGATAGTGCTTTTAAAATGGGCCACGCTAGGGGTGTAGTTATTTATGAATCTCTTTTGGCTAGATGCCAGGTTTATGAATATGCAACGAGGTCGGTAAAAAAGGGAATAACTGGAAGCGGCGGGGCTGATAAAGAGCACGTCAGGCTGGTGGTGCGCAGTATGCTACAAATAGGCCCTATTAAATCACTGGATGCCTCTGATGCTTTAGCTATGGCGTGCTTTCACGCCACCCAATTGCGTGTGGCTAAAATGAAACAAACGCAGCAACATAAAAATAGTAAAAAAAGTAAAAATAGAGAAGAACAGGAAATGATATGATCGGATTTTTAGATGGAACAGTCTTTGATGTCTCCGCAGATTGTTTTATTTTAAATGTTAATGGCGTTGGGTATGATATTTCGGCTTCGTCGCAAACACTTTCGGATGTTCAGGTTCTACTGGGACAGCAAATGAAAGTTTGGATTTATTCCCATGTACGTGAAGATGCATTTCAGCTTTTTGGTTTTTTAACCAGACCTGAAAAAGAGTTTTTTATTCAGTTATTAAAAGTAAATGGTGTGGGACCTAAATCAGCTTTATCCGTGATGTCGGGCGCACGATTGACACAAATACAGGAATGGATTGAGTCTAGCGATGCTAAAGCGCTATCTTCTTTACCCAAGGTTGGAAAGAAAACTGCAGAACAAATTATTTTGACACTGCAGGGAAAGTTAGTACGTATCGAGGCCAAAAGCAAAGGGCCAAGACTAACAGAGACTCATCGTCAGATTTCGTCGGCACTGACAAATTTAGGTTTTAAAAATCTAAATGTAGACCAATTTGTATCAACACTGGCGCACACAATTACAATAGAAGATGGCGTTCGCGAAGGTCTTAAGAAACTGTCGGGACAATTATAGTGGAGAAAACTTTAAATAGTGGAGAGAGTTTTAAAATGAGAGACTTAACCAGCGAAATGCAAGATTTAGATTTAAAATGGGAAAATAAATTAAGACCACATTCTTTTGAGGAGTTTCCCGGGCAAAAAGACGTTAAAGAAAAAATGAAAGTCTTTGTGCAGGCCGCAAGCCAAAGAGGTGAGCCTTTAGATCACACATTATTATTTGGGCCTCCCGGCCTGGGTAAAACGACGTTGGCACAAATTATTGCGCATGAATTAAAAGCCGATATTAAAATAACCTCGGCTCCTGCGATCGATAAAAAAGGCGATTTGGCGGCGATATTAACCAGTTTGAAGCCTTTTTCAATTTTATTTATTGATGAAATTCATCGTTTGCCTCGTGCCATCGAAGAGTATCTTTATACCGCGATGGAAGATTATTATATTGATATCGTAACTGGTGATGGACTCGGTTCTCAATCCATGAAATTCCAGTTGGTGCCCTTTACACTTATTGGCGCCACGACCAGGGCCGGACTTTTAGATAATCCGTTTCGTGATCGTTTTGGAATTCAAGAACGTTTGCAGTTTTATGACCGCGATTCACTTTGCCAGATTTTAATTCGCTCTGCACAAATTTTGAATTTAGCTTTGGCGCCTGAAGCCGCTATAGAGCTGGCTCGTCGTGCGCGCGGCACTCCGCGTGTAGCCAATCGTCTACTAAAACGCGTGCGTGATTACGCCGAAGTCAAAGGTGACGGCACTGTGACCAATGATATTGCTATTTATGCGCTTGATCAATTAGGCGTGGATAAAAATGGTTTAGATGAAATGGACCGCCGAATTTTGAAAATCATTGCTGAAAAATACGATGGCGGCCCAGTGGGTATTGAAACTTTATCATCCGCTTTGGGTGAAGAGGCTGAAACCTTAGAAGAGGTCTATGAGCCGTTCTTAATTCAAGAAGGTTTTATTCAAAAAACTCCGCGCGGTCGAATGCTGACCAGTTACTCGAAGCAGTTAAGTTTTGGGCAGTAATTATAGTTAACTGTTAACCAAGCGATATATTTTAAAAACGTATTAAAATGGTGGCTCGGGTCGGACTCGAACCGACACGTGCTTGCGCACACAAGATTTTGAGTCTAGCAAGTCTACCAATTTCATCACCGAGCCATCTCAATACATTTGAGGCTAATATATGTACAGACAAGGGTTCTATTCAAGAAATTTTTCAATTCAGCCCCTTAAATATTGTTTCTGTTGTAAAAACAACGATGTATATGGTTGCCTAATGCATTCATTTGTGGCATTAAAATTCGGTATCTTTAAAATATTTTAGGGGGGCGAAATGAAGCAGTTAGTAAGCTTTTTTTTATTAAGTTTAATGTCTACAGTAGTTTTAGCCCAAATATTCCCTGAAGGAGCAAATCCGTCGGTCAGTCAGTCACAGACACTTGTTAAATCAACTAAAAAGCCGGCAAAAAAATATTACGCGACAGGCGTTTTGGGCGCTACAGTTTACCCTGAAGTAAGTAATATCGATAGAGGCTACAACTTCAGTGCGGGTATGGGGTATTATTTAAAAGAAGTTGTTATGCTTGAACTGGGTTTGGGCGTGGCGAAATCTCAAATGACAACAAAAAATCTTTTATTTAACAACCAAAGAGACACCTTTAATATTGACCAATACCAACTTATCGCTGCAGCTAAATATCCGCTGGAAGCTATCGCCGGAACAAATTTTACGCCGATACTTGGGCTTGCACTATCTTACACGATGCGCAGTTACAATTTATTAAACGGACTTACAAATAATTCAGGAAAAACCGGCTCCTCAACGGCTTTTGATGCGGGTGTTGGCACCGGTGTTGATTACATATTTAATGCCAAATATGCGGCGGGTTTAGATTTCAAGTATATGTTTAACTTATCAAATCAGGTCAGTTCTAATTATGCAAATCCGACCTTTGGCTACACCGGAATTGCTGTTGAGAGTTTGCAATATTATGTGGCCGGTATTTCGGCAAGAATGAATTTTTAAAAAGTGTTAAAATATTTTAAACTCTGCATCTTGCTGTTTGTTATTAATTTTAGTATTTTTTTAAATGCACAAAATAATAGTGAAAATAAGGCCGAAACAATCGTGAACGAAATTTTATTTTCGGCAGCGGGTGAATCTTTAACTTTACGAGATGAGCAGATTTATCGAGGGGTTTTGGCCGAGATCTTTCAAAAAAATAAAATTAGCCAATTCACTAAAAAAACATCTGATGATTTTATGTTATCAAGATTAAGTTATAAAGAAGCCCTTGTTTTTGGTCTTCAAGGTGCTGAAATTAAAGGTATTGAAGCTAAAATCAATGAAGCCATGAAAAAAAAGTTGATTGAGTACTCTCGAGTCAAAATTAATCGGGAAGTCCTAGTTATTGCTAAAGCCTTAGCTTTGATAGAAATAAAAGAGGCTCAACTTAAAGAAAAAGATAGATTTTACACCTGGTTTGAAATCATTAAGCGTAAGTATCAGGTTAAGCTTAAGTCCAGAAGTGTAAAACAGTTGGAGAAATAGATTTTTATCATGTATGTGCGTAACGCTAATCCTGCAGACTTCAAAGCCATTCTTCAAATTAGCCACGATATTTATTCAACAATTGAAAATAAAGCTCACTTTAATTGGACCGCAAGTGTTTTAACCGATGAGCTTAGAAATGCTCAGACATTGCTCGTTGAATCTGATGGCGTGGTCAGAAGTTTTCTTTGTTACCGGGATTTAAAGGACGTTTATGAAATCAGTGTGCTTGCTACAGCCGTGGCAATTCAAAGAAATAATTTTCAAGCAACATTGATTGGTTTTTTGCAGAAGATTGCTGCCGCGTCCCAGCGGGCCATAATTCTAGAGGTTCATGCTGAGAATCTAAAAGCCATAGCTTTGTATAAAAAAATGGGCTTTGGCTTACTTCGTATACGAAAAGAATACTATTCTGATCGTGCAGACGCTCTTGTTCTGAGTTGGAATAGTAATTAAGCGTTGCTAGTGGGGGGATAGTTTGATATGTTTATCCGCGTTGGGCTTAAAGCCCAATTTTTTTTTGCC
>JBBTEQ010000148.1:0-18792 GCA_038042235.1 Bdellovibrionota bacterium
GTTCCACAGATGGCGGGGACGATGCCTTTGTGTAAATTAATTCTGTCTGAAAATAATAGCCTTAAATATGCCCCGGAGGTCAGTGTTTTGGTTCCGAACAGGCAGGGAATGCTGCAGGCGATAGATGCAGGCATAAAAGAAGTGGCCATTTTTGCTGCCTGCTCAGAAAGTTTTTCACAAAAAAACATAAACTGCTCAATTAAGGAAAGTTTTGAAAGATATATTCCCGTTATGGAGTTAGCTAAAGAATTTAAAATAAAAGTTCGCGGCTATTTGTCGACTTGTTTTTATTGTCCGTTTGAAGGAAAAATCACAGAAAAAAAAGTTATCAGTCTAGCAAAAAAAATGCACCAATTGGGAGTTTACGAAATTTCTATCGGGGATACAGTTGGTGCAGCTGATGCAGGTCAGGTGGTCTCTTTATTTAAAAACTTAAAGAAAGTTGTGCCTGTAAAAAAATTGGCAGGCCATTTTCATGATACGCGTGGGCAGGCTTTGGCTAATATTCTTGCGGCACACAGTGTTGGTGTTAGTACATTTGATTCTAGCATTGGAGGACTGGGTGGGTGTCCGTATGCCCCTGGTGCAGCTGGCAATGTGGCCACTGAAGATGTGGTTTATATGTTTGATGGCATGAAGCTTAAAAGCGGAATCAATTTGGATGTACTCATTGCGGTTAATAGCTGGTTGCAACCACTTATCAACCACAAACTGCCATCAAAAGTGGGGCGTTTGGGAAAGCTTAAGCCACTAGGTAAAGTTCAAAAATAGGCCCCGCTCTTGCTACAGACAGTGTGTGTCTTATGTCAGAAGACCTTTAGGTCTCTTTTTTTTGATTTTGATGATTCTAATGGGTGTACAGGTAGCTCTTAAAAAGCCTCTTTGTATTAACTCTAGTCTTGTCAATAAAATAGACAAATTAGGTACTCAAAATACAGAAACTATCTACAGCTGTAGCCAATATAAAAAAGTTACTTTTTCGAACTATTTTTATGATTATTTGCCCATTTTAGAAGAGCGATTTAAACATTTAGAAGTGGCATTAGCTCAGTTGGGTGTTGAAGATAAATTTACTATTGTAATTGACGATATTCGTAAGGATCAGGTTCTAGAGTTGGTTAATGGTGTTCAGGTCGGGTCGAATTTACTAGAAACTAAGCTGCTTGAAAAGACGCTGATACAACTGAGTTTAAAAAATAAATTAAATATTCGAGATGAAATTTTTCTACAAAGCTTGTCGGATTTTATTATAAACGATGGGGGCTATCAGAATCTGATTTCCAGGGCTTGGGGAGAATCTTTTAACAAGCTATATTTTTTTAATAAAAGAAAAATTTCTAAGAGTATAGTTCGTAATTTATTACAGCGTCACGAATTTTCTATTAGTGATTCAATGGATTCGATTTCTAAATTAAAGCTGTTATTAAAAGATACAGATCGTGTGGATTTGTCGGCGAATTTTAATAAAAACTTAAACAAGCTCGGTTATTATTCTAAAAATGAATTGAGTGAACTTAAGCTTGATTTGATAATTGAAGAAAACGCTCAAAATAGAGATGCGGAATTGATAGCCCTTGCAAACTCATACCCCGCTTTAAAAGTTGCAGTTAAAAAAATGGATGGGCTTTACTTGTTGCCATCGAATATAAAAATACCTCGAGCTTCAGAAAAAAATATTTTTACCAAGTATCGCTTAATTTTTGACAAGCCGCGAGAAAGCAAAATTTTGATTACAAATTATCTTAATAATTCGGAAAGTTTAATTTTAATTAATTCTCGAAATAAATCTATAAAAGCAAATTTGCGACCACTATTTGCTTCTGGCTTAAATGAATTTTTATTTCTAAACAAGGAACTTGATTTTATCCAAATTCATTTACCTTCATACAAACTAAAGTCTAGAGACCTCAGTAAAATTGTGAATTATTTTGATTTTGTAAAAATTAAAAAATTGTCAAAAAATGAGCGTTTGGCGTTGGGTTGGAGCCACAGTAAATGGTTAAAAGATTTAAATGCGTTTAAGCCAATAGCTAATTATGACGTAATTCAATACTTTCGCGTAAATTAGCATTAGCAAATCTCGGTTCGAGCATGTAGTATTAGAGCTATATGCTTAATGCTTCATTAAAAGATAAGTTAAAATCTATTTGCTGGTCTGTTACTTTATTTCTGATTCTTAATCCTATAATTTCAATTTTAGTATTGGTTCTATATTTAGTATTTTCCGAAAATTATAATTTAAATCAAATTATTGGTATAAGCGTTTTTGGTTTAATTTTTGCGGTTGCTACAAACCTTAGCATTACAATGGGTTATCATCGACTTTATGCTCATAAATCGTATGAGGCACACCCCGTTCTTGAGTGGATTTTATTGTTTATCAGTTCTGGTGCATTTCAGGGCTCGGCACTTAAATGGGCCAGCGATCACAGGATTCATCATAAATATGAGGACACCGATAAAGACCCATATTCAATTAAAAAAGGTTTTTGGTACGCCCATATAGGTTGGATGATGCTACATAAGGCCGTCAGTCTGCCGATTCAAGCACCTGACCTTGAAAAAAACAAACTTGTTAAATTTCAGAATGACTACTACCTGGCTTGTGCAATTACTGTAGGGTACGTTTTTCCTTTTTTAGTTGGTTGGCTTATGCACAATGCTTTACTGGGAATTGTGCTCGCTGGCGGTATAAGAATTTTTTTAACTCAACAGTCGACTTTTTTTGTTAATTCATTATGCCACACGCTTGGAAAAACTCCGTACGCAGTAGAGCAAACAGCTAAAGACAGTTTGATCGTTTCATTTTTGACTCACGGAGAGGGCTATCATAATTTTCACCATAAGTTTCAGATTGATTATCGCAATGGCATCAGATGGTACCACTGGGACCCGACAAAATGGTCTATACAATTAGCGGCCTTAGCGGGCCTCGCAAAAAAATTAAAAACAGTGCAATTTTCTGAAATTCTGAAGGCCAGACTTGAAGTTGAATCTTTAAAATTCAAAAACTCAGACTTTTACAAAGAAAAGATGGAGCCACTGTCGCTGAAGTTAATTGAATCTCAGGCACGCATTGAAAAATTAAAAAAAGAATATTCTGTGGCCAAAGATCAAAAAGTAATCGAACTTAATGCCGAGATTGAATTGATGAAAATTGAGGTCCAATCTTTGATGAAGTCTTGGAGAGTTTTAGCCAGAATTGCACCGCTCAGTACTTAGAATTAAGATTTACGACCCGATTTTTCTTTTCGAATTTCTTTGAATTTATTCTGCTCATCAACAAAAACCACTGTTGGTTCATGCAAGGCGGCTTTGTTAATATCAATCGAGGCATAAGCAATAATAATAACCTTATCGCCCTTATGAACCAGCCTTGCCGCGGCTCCGTTTAGACAGACTTCACCTTTTTTACCCTGTATAATGTAAGTTGAAAATCTGGCACCATTGTTACAGTTCACGATATCAACTTTTTGATTTAAAAACATCTTGGCTTTTTTAATAAGTGTGGGGTCAATTGAGACCGAGCCTTCATAATTAAGATCGGCATCCGTTACAGTTGCTCTGTGGATTTTAGAGTAAAGCATATCGATTTTCACTTTTCGGCTCCTATAAAGCTTGATTTTTGGTTTTGCTGGTTCATTTGCAAGGCAATTAAGTTTCCTTTTAATACAAGGTCAGGAATAATCGCATGGAATATTTTTTCTTTTTCAAAAAGGCTAGAAAATCCGCCGGTACCAATAACAAATGATTTTTCACCATTAAAGCACTCTTTAGTGATGCGAGTTATAATTTCTCGCATGGCCCCAAGGTGGCCGTAATAGAGGCCTGATTGCAGACTTTCAATTGTAGACTGGCCTAGTACATCGTTTCTTGAAATGATTTCTACTGAGGGAAGCTTTGCCGTTTTTGCTTCAAGAGCTTCCATACTTAACTTGAGACCGGCAATAATAGAGCCGCCTAAATAATCTTTTTTTTTAGAAACAGCACAAAAGGTAGTGGCGGTACCTAAATCAACTAAAATTAAGTTTTGGTTGGGGTGTAGATGGCTGGCAGCAATGGAATTGGCGATTCGATCTGCACCTACTTCAAGTGGGTTTCGATATTTAATGCGAAGTCCGGTTTTAACTCCCGCCTGTAAGATGAAGGGTGTGATATTAAAATATTTTTGACAGGCACCTCTTAATGAATAAATAACTTCCGGCACAACCGAGCACAGAACGATTTGTCTGATCTTACTGGGGTCAATTCCATTTTCACGGATAACCATTCGTAAAAATACACCAACTTCATCAGAAGAAGAACCTTGTTTTGAACTTCTTCTGAAAGAAATGAGCATTTTTTCTTGGCCGAAGGCGCCATCAAAGACGCCTCCAAATACCTGGGTGTTACCGACATCTAAAGAAAGAATCATAGGGTCTCCGCTTGTTTATTTTCATTTGCAGTGATTTCCTGAAAGATCGCTGCGCATAAGCTCTGTAAATCGTTAATTTTTTTAGAGTTCTTAGTTTTATTAAATACTTGATACTTATAATTTTTATTTTTTATATCAGACCAGTCGTTTTGAATAACCAAATCACATTTTGCGAGTTCAAATAAAGAGTTTATTTTTTTAGTAATTAAATTTTCGTCAGCTGTCGAGGTCAATTTGAAAGCCAGCAAATGCGATTGCGGGCTGATTTTTTTAATTTCATTGATCAGCTTGGGATTTTTTTTCAGTGTTAATGTCAATTCTTCTTGGTCGCTATTGATTTTTCCGGCTTGTTCGCCAAGCAGTGGCAAAACAGAATAATCACTAACAGCGGCGGCATGAATAACATAAGCGTACTTAGTTTGCTCCAGCTCTTTAAAAAGTATATTTTTTAAATCATTAAAACTTTCAAAAGAAATATTTTTACAACCATTTTGAGTTTTAATGGCCGTCTGACTGTGTAGATAGGTTACATCTAGACCTGACTCGATTAATGCATCGGCTATAGTGGCTGCAGTTTTCCCGGTACTTTTATTAGTAATAACTCGAATGTCGTCGATGGGCTCTGTTGTGCCACCAGAGGTGATCAGCACTTTAAGTTTTTTATTTGGCTCTGGATTATGTTTATTGGCATGGGCAGGAGTCGTGTTTCCAAAGTGTTTTTCAACTTCCTCAACAATGAGATCGGGTTCTAGTAGTTTTCCTGAGCCAATTTCGCCGCAAGCTAATACTCCTGAAGCAGTCTCTAGTATTTCGACCTTCATTTGCTTTAATTTATTGATGGAGTTTTGAGTTGTTGGGTGTAAATACATTTTTGTATTCATGGCCGGTGCTATTAAAAAGGGTTTTGTAAAATCATGCGCCAAAAATAGAGTGGTTAATAAATCATCGCCAAGACCGTGTGCGATTTTGTTAATGTAGTTAGCCGTGGCTGGTGCCACCAAGATTAAATCCGCCCAACGTGCTAAACTTATATGATCCATCACATTTCCGCTCGTGTACATGTCGGTAATAGGCGATTCTCCGGTTAGGCCTTCAATGGTGGCGCGGCCTATAAATTCAAGGCTGCTGGGTGAAAGAATAACTTTTAGGTTGTAGCCCAATTGTTTTAACTTAGAAATAATAGAACAGGCCTTATAGCAGGCGATGGACCCGGTTAAGATAATAAGTACATTCTTAGAATTATTTTTCATAGACTTAGATTTTAACATTATCAATCAACCTTACTCCATCAATCATGGCGGCTATAAAACGACGCGAAAAATGTTGTTCAAAATACTCAACTTCAATGCCATGCGAATTTAAAAAATTCTTGGCTTCTGCAAAATCAGAATATTCAAGCAAGGCTTTGTAAAGAAGTGGGGCCTTTTTTCTTCCTTCAGGGCTTAATCGCACATTGCGAGAGCTCATGGCCAGTCCATCCTCTTCGCGTCTTGTGGCGCAGGCCACAATTTGTGTTCGTAAAAACAGGGCGGCAGTCATATCTTGTATTAACTTAAGTTGTTGAAAATCTTTTTCTCCGAAATAAGCCCTATTCGGATTAACTATTTGCAGAAGCTTCATGACCACTGTTAATACTCCATCAAAGTGTCCTGGCCGATGCGCGCCGCAAAGTATAAGTGAAAATTCATTTTCACTTAATTTAAACTTGTAGTTGTCCGGATAAGCTTCCTCAAAGTTAGGAGCTAAAACGATATCTGCGCCACTGGTCTCTGCGACTTTAATGTCGCTTTCCCATGTGCGGGGGTATTTTTTTAGATCATCGGAGTTACTGAACTGAGTAGGGTTTACAAAGATACTTAAAACAGTGAGGTCATTTTCTTGCGAACTGCGCTTTATTAATTCAGCATGTCCGCCATGTAGCGCGCCCATTGTTGGCACAAAGCCAATTTTTAGATCAGCTTTTAGAGAATCTCGGTAAATCATAAACTTATGAATGGACTCAAAAACTGTAATTTTATTCATAGCTGTTTTCCATTAATGGAAATTTAAGTTTTTGCACCTCTGTAACATAAGAGTTGATAGATTCAGAAATCACATCGTAGCCGTTTAAATATTTTTTTAAAAACTTAGGGTTGAAATTTTTATTCATACCAAGCAAGTCTTGCAGTACTAAAATTTGACCATCGGTTTGATTTCCGGCGCCAATACCAATAGTTGAAATTGATAATTTGTCTGTGATGACTTTTCCTAAATCCGTTGGAATGCATTCGAGCACAATACTGAAACAACCGGCCTCTTGTAAGTCGGTGGCATCATTTAGAATTTTATCGGCAGCAGCTTGTGCTTTACCTTGAATTTTTGGGCCACCTAGCTGGTGTATCGACTGAGGTGTTAGTCCCAAATGCCCCATGACTGGAACGCCGGATTGAACGATGTGTTTTATTAACTCCGCATGGCCTTCGGCGCCTTCGATTTTAATGGCCTGCGCACCGGCTTTCATTAATTTTTCAATCTGCTCCATGGTGTTCTTTAAGCCTTTGCGGGTGGACAAAAAAGGCATATCCGCCACTAAAAATTTACTGGGTGCACCTTTGGCTACGGCCCTTGTGTGTAAAGCCATCAAGGCGGTTGAAGCATTAATTGTGGTATTATGGCCGTGCATTACCTGAGCTGCTGAATCACCAACTAGAATCGCGTCAATGCGGGTGCTCTCAATAATTTTAGCGAACGTATAGTCATAACAAGTAACCATGGAAATTTTTTCTTGTGCATTTTTCTTTTTTTGAAAATCTAAAATCGTTTTCATTGGTTAAACTCTTTTGTAAAGGCAGTGTAAATATTTTTTAGGGCTGTCGTTTCAGTAAGCGAAGTGATGTTTTTTTCAATGGTTACATAATCCTTACGCACCAGAGGCCCGGTAATCGCTTTTTCTTTTAAGTTCAGATAATTTTCTGTAATCTGTTTAATATAAAGATCTGAAGCTTCAGCTGGTAAATTAAGCTCTTTCATTTTTAGCGATACTTCATTCCAGATTAATTGTGGAAAGTTGCCGGCCAAAACACAGAGCGCATGGTAGTAAGCTTTTTTTTCTGAGTTGAGAATCGTAAATGCATTATTAAGGCCAGGCAGGGCTTCACCTAAATTTTCAAATCCACTGATTACAAAATGAATTTTTTTATAAACATCGTCTGTTAGTAGTGAGTGGGGAAAACTCATCAGCGGATGGGCACTTAAAAAACGCTTGTCATCTAAAGCTCCGCTAAAATGAACAACTTTAAGTTTTGAATCCCTCAGGTGCTCATCGTAAAAAGATTGAATAGCTGAATCTGATATCGCCAACCAAACAATTGAACATTTACTTAGGCTGTTCTTTAAAAGCTCTAAATCTTGTGAGCGATTCCAACAAATTAATTGATTAGGATTTTCAAGAAGCTTGTTCCAGTGCTGTAGATGTTGAGCTAAGCGCCCAGAGCCGATCAATAATACAGCCGTCTGTAAAACAGCGGGTTTAGTAGGCATATTTCCTCCGGTACCTGTCTCAAATCAAACTTGATGATCAGGTCCTAACTTACTTATCGAGCAGATAAATCTCTGCTTTTGGTTGAAATTAGCACTTTTTTAATAAAATACAAGGTGGTATTAAGAGCTCATATGAAATCTTACGTACTTTGGGTTTTTGCAGTGCTTATCACGTCGATTTTAGTATTTGGCTATTTGGTTAAAACTGATAAGCCGACCATGCGCCCCATAATAGAACTTAGTTATTATGATGATGAGCAAGAAGTAGTTGAGCGTATTAGCCAAAGTCTAGCGCAGAACTTTAGCCAAAATAAGCATTTTTGGCTAGGTGTTGAGCCCGAAAAACCAGAGCAGATTGATATTGCGTCGCAGTTGATAAAAAAATTAATAAGTGAGTATAAAGTCGCAAATATTATTGTTGATCAGGAGTTAGATCTCAAAAACGATCAGCTCACTCAATTACAGAGTACAGAAGTTATGTTATTTAAAGAAAATTTATATACAATCGGCGAAAAGCTTCAAGAGTTTGAAAAAACAGGTGTTGGCTATATCGTGCTATCGGCATCTATTTACACGAATTCGTTTTTAATAAAAAATCCCATTAATATTTTGAAAGAAAAAAACACTTTAAAGCCACTTACAATTTCGTTTGCTTACTTTGCTACGAGTGCTGAAGATGAAAAAAACATGATGTTTCCTTGTCGCGCCGAAGATCACACCGGTACTTCTGACTGGGGTTGCGTGGTGATCAATAGATCTAGATTTGCCAGAAGAAAAATCAAGCCAGACAGCCAAAAACTATGGATGGGATTAATGGATACCTCAGGTGAAAAAGATTTTGTTTTAATGTTGAAAAAAATAACAGGCAAAAATGACAGATTCTGATCAAAATACAAAAACAAATGTAGAAACAAGCTTAGAAATTAAAAGAGCAGCGCAGCTTTCAATTACAGAAATCGGCTTAGGGTCCCTTGGGCATGGTTTTAAAATACCCTTAACTGGGCAAGTGCTTTCGCTGAATCAACTGGCTTTTTTGCTTAATGCTGTTAATAGAGATCAGCTGCCCAAGTCTGCAACATTTGAAATTTCAGGTATTGCCGCCATTTTAAAATCGTTTTCGCCAGCAGGTAAAAAGTTAGGACCAATGCTCTCAATTGCGATGCAGGGATTTTTATTTTGGCTTGGAATTTCTGTACTGGGGTTGAATATTTTGGGACAAATTGTTGGTGGCATCTTACTTTGTTTGTGGGCTTTTATTCAGCCGTTTATCACTTTATTTATGATCTATGGATTTGATTTAGTGATGCTTATTGAGTTTTATGTAAAGCGTATCAGTGAAGACTATGCTTTTATTGCGATTTCACTAACTTATGCAGTGCTGGGGTTTTTAATATTGAAGCTGCTTATTGCTGTTGGTTTTGTTGTGTACAGCCTCGGTACTAAAAGAAAAATTTCTCTGTTAAAAGAAAGTAAAATGAGCTCGCTTGTGATGCAACAAATTCCTCAAGGAACTCAAAAAAATGCCTTTAGAGCTGCACTTAAGGATTTGTTGAAGCCATTATTTCTGCTGAGTTTTATTCTCATGTTGTTATTTATCTGGCAAATTAACTCCAGCTTGAGTCAGAAAATTTGGCTATCACTTAGGCCATTAGCGGTAGCCTTTATATTATTTTATATTTTAAGAAGCTCTTGGGTTTCTGAAAAATTAATTTCTTTTTCGAAGAAATCCAAAAATTTTGAACGCATTTATTTAAAAGCTAAAGCAGCAATGAATATTTTGGTGGTGACTACCACCAAAAACTCAACAGAAAACTCAGTAGATACCACATCTAAAAAAAAATAGACTATTTAACTACAAGAACGGCTTCGTTGCTGAAAGCTTCAATATAACTAATGTAACCATTTCTGAAATCGCTCACAGTATGCGAGTATTCAATATCGGGAGTTACTCCATTATTTTCTATTAAATCAGCATCAGTGTAATTTCCATTTTCTTTGTAAGCTGAAAATAATCCACGGGTCATCTTGATGCCAATATTTGAGTTATTTAATATTCCGACTTCTTCAACATTGCCGCCAAGACCCATAGTCGTTTGCCCGAAAAGTTTTGCGCGCTTATTTTCTTTTATAAGCATCGGAAAAATATCAGCACAACTGCCAGCCAGTTCATCTATTAATACAAGTGTGGGTTTCTGCCAAACGCTTTCGCCCAGCGAGTAAGTGCTTCCTGTAAACACAGGTAGGGGCTCTGATAGTCTACTTCCGTTATCATAAGCTTTTTCAATTAATAGACCCATGCTTTGCGCAAGGCGCGCAGTCCATGGTGTTGATTTCGCCATTTGTGAGGGCAGGTCTATTTTATAATTGTTGATCCATTTCCTGTCGGCATTGCACTGCTGTACAACTGAGGAGTCCATTTTTTTTGCAAACAAGTCATAAAGACCCGAGCAATAAGAAATCCTGCCACCAGGGTTGTGCGTTTGATCTAAAACTAGGACATCCACTGAATCTTGAAACTCTTTCAATAATGCAGTGTAGGCTTTTAAATAAGTAGGATATTTAAAATCAGCAGGCGAATACGTTGCAATTCTAACCAGCAATATATTTTTATCTTGATGCTTATACTTTGCGGCAAATATAGGTGGTTTTTCATTTTCTGCCAGGCCAGCTTTTTTGCGGCTTTCATCAGAAGGATAAACTTTGGTAAAATTATATTTTTCTTGAGCTTTTTCGGTTAAGAAAAATGGGTTAACATCGCCCATTTTTCTGACGTCAGAATCGGGGCTAGTGGTCACGCTGTTCATTTCTTTAGCGCGATCAAATTCTAAATTTAAAAAGGGGTGGGCAACTTCAGTTGAAATGTTTATCATCTTATCTAGATCAGCATTGTATTTACTAAGTGTCCACGCGATTTCCTGAACATGAATAGAATTATCTGCTTTTTTGAAACGAACTTTGGCTGTTGGTTTTGTTGGTATTAATTCTGTCATATAGGATGGGCGTATGAATAGGTTATAGATCGCATGTTTTTGCGATACTCTAGTGGCCCAGCCGGAGTATTTCGTAATAAGTGTCATATACTCTGCTGGTGTTTTTCCATCAACTTCAATAATTTCATCGCCAATCATTATATTAGTTTCAGCGATCAGACTGGGATCAATGTTAGCAACAATGGCTTTGTCTTCAATTGGGGTTAACAGTATCGGAATTCGAAAATGAGATGTACCAGAGCTTGTATTTTTAATTTCAATTTGAACGTGACCATCTTTTAAGATAGCGCCAAGTTGCATAACATAGCCCGCAAACTCTTCATCTGTTTTAGCACTAATTGCGAGCGCTTTTAATCGATTTGCCTCATTTTCAATATTAATTTTTAAGATACGTTCTTTGTAATCGTAAGGGCCATAATAAGTTTTAAATAGCGCCAGCAATTGATCAAAATCTTGTGCGCGCTCAGATTGAGACAGAGCTCTTAAATTTCCGGCGATTTTGGTTTGATTTGCATCAGAGCTGTTCTCGGAATTTTGGCAAGACGTAAAGCTCAGTATGACTAAGAATAGCGTTGCCAGTAAACGAGATGAGTGCAGCATGAGGCCTCCGTATGTGTGTTAGTGAGGCAAGTGTAATTGATGTTGTCTAAGCGCACCAGTGTCTATTTTTTTGACAGGTAAAAAGGTGAAAATATAAGGTCTAAAACTTATATTTAGACTTCGTGGCTTAATGGCCTACGTGGTGCTCTGAAATAGGTTCTGGGAGATAGTTCTAATAAGTCGGAAATTTTACTCATGTAAACACAGGCGTAGCGTTCCATCTGGTAGGCAAAATAACTTTCTTCGTTACCGGCTCTCATCAGCTGCCCCCAATTAGGGTTGTAAAGAGCCTGTTGTTTTTTTATCAGCTGGCTAATGCTGGTGTCGATTTCGGTTATCGAGTCTTGCAGCGCCGAAATTCTTTTTTCATCAACGACAGTGGCTTTTTCAATTTTTTTGGTCATCAGTTCTGTTAGCTCATCTTCAAAAGGTTCTTTTTTTCGCATGAGCGTATCAATTTCACTCATTATAGGTTCAGCTTTAAGATTATTGGTTATTTCATTTTCAAGTTCTTCAGTGATCATGGCCGTACGCCAGTTGCAGTCTTTTTTAAGGCGCAAGATGTCCCCGTAAATATGATCACCGATGTATAAAATGTCATCGCCATTCAGGCCTAAATCTTCAGTAAACTGCCGAGCCCCACCACCTTGGTATACACCCGGCACGAGTTTATCGTCTAAATTGCTCATGGTTCCATCGAGTGGATTAACGATTAGATATTTGCCATCATCGTAAAAAAATTTGGGCTTTTGTGCGAGCGTTACGACCATTTCAAATAAATCCACCCAGGATTTATGTTCTTTTAAAAATGGGTTAATAGCGTAATCAAGTAAAAGTTTTGAATATGAAAAGTCAGAGTTGGTCAGTACAAATATTTTTTTGCCATGTTTTTTGAACTTTTCTAAACCGCGAACAACACTTTCATCCTTGATGATATAATGTGACAGATTTTTTCTGACTTCATTTTTTAAAGAACCATCACGATGAGCTTCGTCTAAAACCTCAAGTACATCATCTGCAATTTGAATATAGTCAGGTAATTTGAGATTAGGTTCAGAATCTTTCAGCTCAACGAGCTGAGAATAAGCATGCGCCATGGCGTACGAAAAGCTGGTATCAATGGCAAGGTATTCTGACTTACTTAAATCGATATAGGTTGATTTATAGACTTTCTGATGAGTTTTAAAATCCAATGGTTTTAGCCCATGAAAACTGTTACGAATAGCCGTATAGCGATTGAGTTTGAGCAGATTTCCTTTTTTTCTATCAACAACCAGCCCGCGTAGGGCAAAGTTGAAATCAAATTGAAGTTTTTTAATGGCATCAGGATAGGTTTTACTTTTCAATAATTTTTCAATAATGGTCGTATGTGAAAGGCGTTCAAAGTTTTCGGTATTATAGCGAATCAGTGTATGATCCATGTCTAAACCAATATATTTGATTCTTTTTAAATTCAGTGTGCGATTTACATAAACTTTATTTTGAGGCATTAGATTTGATTTTATACGGATGCTCAGTGTCACAGCAAGTAAATCCGACAGTTTATGTGATTCGTCTAGCCATTCTTTTGACTGGGTACTAGAGTGCTAAGGGCTATGATTGAAAAAGAACAGAAAAATAACCTAGACCATTTATCTACTGAACAAGCCTACGCACTGGACATGTGCGAATCGGGTGAGAACATTTTTCTGACTGGCGGGGCGGGTTCGGGCAAAAGTTATGTTGTCCGTGAGTTTATGAAAAACAAAGACGATAAACAGATGCCGATTCTGGCCAGTACCGGAGCCGCAGCGGTTTTATTGGGTGGGCGAACCTTTCATAGTTTTTTTGGTCTGGGAATTATGGAGGGCGGAGCGCAGGCCACCTTGCAAAGAATTTTACAAAATAAAGCCACCTTAAAAAGAATTAAAAAAGTTGAAGGTGTGGTTATTGATGAAATTTCGATGATTCCCGGCGAGGCCTTAATGGTGGCAGAATTGATTTCACAACAGGCGCGCGAATCCACTTTGCCCTGGGGTGGAATGCGTATTATAGCCGTGGGTGATTTTGGACAACTTCCGCCCGTTACTAGATTTGGGCAAAAGCGTGACTGGTGTTTTTTAAATGAGGTTTGGAAGAAAACAGATTTTCAGACGTGTGAACTTAAATTAAATCAGCGTATTCAGAACAATGAGTTTTTAAATGTTTTAGATGACATACGTGAAGGTCAGCTCACCGAAAGAGCGCGCGAGTTTTTACAAGATAGAACTAAGGTGCACGATGAGGAACATCCAGGAACTCGACTTTTTCCCCGCCGTGAACAATCTGAAACCTACAATCAAAAAAAATTAGCTGAAATCAATGAAGACGAACTGCTTGTAGATTCGATTTATTTGGGTGATCAAAAATACATTGATATTCTGGCTAAATCAGCACCAGTGCCGATGCAATTAAAGCTGAAGGTCGGTTGCCAGCTCATGTTTTTAAAAAATGATATGCAAAAGCGATGGGTTAACGGCACGCGTGGCACTTTAGTTGGCTTTGAGGCCGATCATATAATTGTAAGAAAAAATGGCGGTCGTGAAGTTAAAGTTGAAAAAATTTCTTTTTCACTTTTAGATGCCGATGCCAACGTAAAAGCCAGTGTGATTCAGTTTCCAGTAAACTTAGCTTATGCCACAACAATACATAAATCTCAGGGTGCCACGCTTGATGAACTTTGGTGTGATTTAGGTGCACTTTGGGAGCCCGGTCATGCTTACGTAGCGCTTTCAAGGTTACGCGATCCATCGGGTTTGCATATTGTGCGCTGGAGTCCGAAGTCGTTTATTATCGACCCCGAAGTGAAGAAGTTTTATAGTCAGATAAAGCTTTAGCTAAGACGTAATCGCCAAACTTACCTGTTGCCAAAGTGTCGGATTTAAAATTTCTGAGCCGATCATCAGTATCGGTTCGTGGTGTTCTTTGGATTTGCCGCGTTTGGCTTCGGTCGGCATAAAGCCAGTGCCACCAAATAACTTGAACCATTCTTTTCGGATGGTCAGTGAATTGGTTACCAGTACATGCTTGAAATCGTCAAAATCTTTTTTATTGGCTCTGCCATATTCAAAGCTAGATAAAAGCGCGTAGTTTTTGTTAGTCTGGATTTTTTCTAAAACCTGAAAGCCTAATTCGTTTAAATATTTAAATTTTTGGCGCCCCGGGGTTTTTGATGTAAAGATAATATCTAAATCTCCCGAAAGAAAATGCGCCTCAAGTTCGTTCAAATCATAAATTTCAATATATATTTTAGCAATACCGGTTTGATCAAAACAATGCTTGCAGGTGTTAATTGCAAAGCTCGAAAGTCCCTCTAAAGTGCCGATACGGATTTCGTGGACTAACTGGTTTTGGCTGAGGCCATGCAGTTCGGTCTCTAGACGTTTGATAGATTTTTCAAACATTTGTGATAATTGAAAAGCAATTGGTGTCCATCCGGATTTTCTTTTGGCTGAACGATCAAGTAACACAATTTTTAGTTCTTCTTCGATTTTAGCGATAATTCGAGAGAGTTGAGGCTGACTTAAACCCACATGCAGCGCAGCTCCAGATAAATTTTTAAAATGCACAGCTTTGGCTAACACACTGAGTTCATAATAAATTTGTTGCATAAAGTCTTTCCTAACTGTTTTAAGATTTTTTTATGTAATTAATAAAGGCGACTATTCCCAGTGCGGCGGCGCCAATATAGCCAAACAAACTCACTGCCGGCATTCCGGCTAGTTTCCAGGCGGCGTCATGCGGATAGATCAATGCGCTTGAAATAATTAAGGCGGCGATGATAATTCCTAGAAATAAAAGATTAAAAGAGACCAAAATGGTTTTTCTTAAATCTTCAACGCCCGCCACGTCGATTTTAGTTCTGTAGTCGGGCGAATTCATACGTCGCAAAATCATATTTAATTGGCGGGGGAGTGAATTTAAGAATCCACGCGACTCACGCAATAGAATGTGAGCTTCGTCAATAAACTTGGTCGGCTGAAATTGGTGGCCGGCCACATCTGATATCATGGTTAGCGTGAGTTGCAAAAAATCAAAATCAGCGGTGATTTTTTGCCCGAGACCTTCAATTGAAACAATGGATTTAAAAAACAACATAAGCTCGGTGGGCACCGATAAACCCTGATTAGCCGCAATGCTTGATGAGGACATCAGAATTTTACCAATGTTCATGTGCTTCATGGTTAAACCGTAATAGGGAGAAATTAATGACTGCAGCTCTCGTGCAAAAATATCCACATTCACCTGATCAGAAAAAGGTGCCAGATCAACATACTCATAGGCTAAGCGTGAATAATCTTCTTTAGAAAGCGCAATCAGCATATTCACAATAGCAGTCTGTGTTTTAGAGTTTAATCTTCCGACCACGCCAAAATCGATTAAACCGATTTTGTTTTCTGGAAACACAAAAAAGTTACCGGCATGTAAGTCGCCATGAAAAAATCCGTCGATAAACACCATTTTTAAATAAGTTTTAAGTCCGGCCTTCACAATTTCATTAGCATCAAGATTTATAAGTTTGAGCGATTCGACTTGTGAAAGTCTTTTGCCTTGCATTTCTTCCATGACCAGAATGCGCTCAGTGACTAAGTCAAAATAAACATGAGGAATTTTGACGTTGGTCTCTTTTTTAAAGTTTTCTTTGAATTTTCTGATATTATTGGCTTCAACAACAAAATTAGTTTCGAGTTCTAAAGTTTTAAAATACTCGTCTATCATACCGATCGGATTAAAAGGTCTGATTTCCGGAATATAGCGTTCAAGTAATTCTGCTATAAAATAAAGTACATTTAAATCATCATTAATCGTTTGTACAATTCCCGGCCTTTGCACTTTAATTACGGCGTGCTCGCCGGTTGTTAGCACGGCCCGATGTACCTGTGCGATGCTAGCAGAGCCCAGCGGGACCTCTTCAATTGATCGAAAATGTTTTTTCCAATTTACGCCGAGTTCTTCAGTTAAAACCTGCTCGACCACTTTAAACTCAAGGCTTTGTACTTGATCCTGCAGCAAGGTCATTTCTTCAAGATAATCCTGAGGCACCAAATCGGGTCGCGAGGCTATGAGCTGACCGAACTTAACAAAGGTGGGTCCTAGTTCCTCAAAACTTAGACGTAACCTAGCAGGCATCGATAATAAATTTTCCTGATCATTGGTACTGGTAAAAGAACTGGGAAGAAAACTACCGAGACTTATTGTTTCGACTAGATTTCTTAGACCGTGTTTTGCGAAGACCGCCAGAATTGTTCTGAGGCGAGCTGCGTTTTTCAGAGTTCGCCCTATTTTTAACGGACCTAAAAGCGGGCTTCGATTCTGATTTCTCTTCATTTGGGCCTTTCTTTCTTTGATCTAGGTAGTCTGATAAAGATGTATAGCGAGGTTTTGGTTCATAATCCTTCCCAGTAGGCTTTTCTTGTGAAGTGCTGGTGGGTTTTATGGGCTCACTATAAGTTTTTTTGTGGGGTTCAAAAAATTTAGTTTGTTTCTTAGCAAATTTATCCTGAGATCTATTCTGAGGTCGCGTATATTGCTTCTTTTTAATTGTTGGTCTGGCGTTATCTTTGGCGTTTTTTTCAAGTAAAAAATTAATTTGCCCTTGCTCTACATCAACTAAGCTGACTGTAACTCGGACGACATCACCCATTTTGTAGCTGAAGCCCGATTTTTTTGCAGTTAAAGTTAAGTTCTCTTCGTTGAACTCCCATTTATCGTGATGGCCCAAATCGTCTAAACGTACAAGTCCATCAATGTTGAATTCTCGGAGTAAAACAAAAAAACCAAATTTCGTGACCGAACTGATTAGACCATCATAAGACTCGCCCACGAGTTTTAGCATAAAGCGGGCCTTTTTAATGGCTTGAATCTGTCTTTCAGCTTTAGCCGCTTTTTGTTCGCATGAAGAAAGCCAGGTGCCGGCGGTTAACAAATCTGCTTCAGCCATAGCACGGTAACGACTATTCGGCATAAGACGATTTTTAAGTAAGCGATGAACTATTAAATCAGGATATCTTCTGATCGGAGACGTAAAGTGGGTATAAAAATCAAAACCTAAACCAAAGTGCCCAATGTTGTTGGGGGTGTACTTAGCTTGGCTCATCGATCTTAATGTCAGTATATGAATAATTTGGGCTTCGGGTTTGCCGTCAAAATCTTGCAGCGCACGAGTTAATCTTTTTTGTAACTTACCACCACTTAATGTGGTTTTGTGTCCTAAGTTCTCCATATATTTCTGAAGCTTAGATATTTTTTCTGCATCCGGAGCTTCATGTATGCGGTAAAAAGCCAGCGGCTCAGCCCCTTCTTTTCCTTCTCTATCTTGACCTTGTTTTCCTAAAAATTTAGCCACGGCCACATTAGCGGCCAGCATCAGTTCTTCAATCAAACGATGAGCAAATAATCTTTCAGATTTAATAACATCGACTGGTTCTCCGGCGGCATCAATAACGAGAACAGTTTCAGGAACCTCAAGATCTAAGGCTCCATCTTTAAATCTTTTCGCCATCAAAACTTTAGCTAGATCAGCGCATTTAAATATATTTTCTTTAACATGATTTAATTTTTCAACCGAAACCCCGTCAATAAGTTCTTGAGCTTCGCCATAAGTAACTCGGGCTTTGCTTTCAATAACGCCCTCGTAAAATGAAGACGAAGTCATTTCTCCGGTAAAATCAAAACTCATTTCAGCTACTAAAGCCAGGCGTGGCACATTGGGCATCAGGGAGCATAATCCATTACTAATAGTTTCTGGTAACATGGGTATTACAAAATTGGGAAAATAAACTGAGGTTCCGCGCTCGTAAGCTTCTTTATCCATTGAAGTATTTGCAGCCACATAATGGCTAACGTCAGCAATGGCCACATATAAATGAAATCCCTTATCAGTCATTTCAACCAGTACGGCATCGTCAAAATCTTTAGCCGTTGCACCATCAATGGTTATAATTGGTAAATGCCGTAGGTTTTTTCTGCCTTGAAAATCTTTTTCAGTGGGATCGGCATTAAATTTTTTAGACTCTGCCAGAGTTTCAGCAGAAAAATGCTCTGCAATATTTTGAGTTATCACAACTCGTTTAATATCATTCAGCGGGTTTTTAGCATCACCGATAACACTTAATACATCTCCCTCAAAGCTGCCTTCATCGGGAAACTTTAAAATCATAACTTCCACAAGTTCGCCATCTTTGGCATTTTTAGATTTCTCGAGCGGTATCCTTAAATCAGCAGGTCATCCCCCAGTTGTTCGATACGCAA
>JBBTEQ010000149.1:0-5573 GCA_038042235.1 Bdellovibrionota bacterium
TATGTGATAACAAGGTCACGTTTTCGGGAGAAGACATTTTTTCGAGTTCTAGTTTTTGTCTTTGTAACTGGTAAAAAAGTTTTCGCTGATTAGCGGTTGTACCGATACGTACCATTGAAAACTGACGCATGAGATACTCTTGAATGTAACCGCGAATCCACCAGACCGCATAAGTTATAAGACGGTTACCTTTGTAAGGATTAAATTCTTTTACGGCATGCATAAGTCCCACATTACCTTCTTGAATCACATCAATGAGTTTTGACGAGAATTTGGCATACTCAGCTGCAATTTTAACTACAAATCTGAGATTAGATTTTACCAGGGTTTGTGCCAGGTTTGGATCTTTGGTTTCGAAGTATTTTTTGGCTATTTCGGATTCCTGCTCGCGGCTTAACAAGGGGTATTTTCTGATTTCGGTTAGATATAATGTTAACGGGTCCTGAACTCTGGCAATTGATTTTTCAAGAGTCGGCGTGAGCGGCACAAGTGATGCGTCATCGGATATTTCGGCAGCCTCATTTACGGGGGTGTCGTCGGTGATTAACTCAGCATCGACTTTTCTGACTTTGCTGTCGATGGGTTTTTTAATATTTTTTTTATTTAGCGACATATAGAGCCTGGTACTACTTATTTTGTAATAATTAAAGTATTCGCTTTAAATTCTTTTCGATGATGTCTTGAATCTTTCCTTTGAATAAACTTAAGGCAAAAGGCACTTCAACCTCAATAGTAACTGTACTATTTTTAGGATTATTGGTTTTTACCTGTAAGTCGGCTTTGAACTGCTTACCATTGATTTTGCAAGCTTGACCAGCCTCGTCGAAAGTACAGCTTACATTTGGGTCAAATTTCTTGAAATCATTTTCGCCTTTTAGCAAAGTCTTGATTTTACTGTAAGCCGTAGCTGAATCTAATGGGGCTGGAACTTCAAATTTAAATTTTGCCATATCAAAGATATTATTCTTTTGAGTTCTATTCGTCTACGAAAAGTATTGGTTTTTCTTATGGGCTCGATTAAAAGATGGGTTTTGACTGATCTTTGTTATTTGTGTCATTCTAGGCTCTATGAAATTTGTAAAAGACCTTAAAAGAACAGAATACAGTGGTAATTTAACAGCACAACACATTGGAAACAAAGTTGTTTTGATGGGCTGGGTCAATACCAGACGAGATCATGGGAGCTTAGTTTTTATCGATTTACGAGATCGTGAAGGTTTAGTGCAGGTGGTTTTAGATCCCAATAAAGCCGAAACCTCGACAGCTAAGGATTTCAGATCCGAATATGTTGTGGCCATTGAAGGCACAGTTCGGGCACGGCCGGAAGGCATGAAAAACACAAAATTAAAAACCGGCGCAGTTGAGGTTGAAGCTCTTCGTTGTGAAATTTTAAATACCGCGGTTACTATACCTTTTCAGCTTGATGATGAAAGTGTAAATGAGACTTTACGACTTAAATATCGTTATTTAGATTTACGTTCCCCGCGCTTACAGAATAATTTGATGATGCGTCATAAAGTTGCGCGCTTGGTACGGGAATTTTTATCGGATAACGGATTTCTTGAAGTTGAAACTCCGATTTTATTTAAATCAACTCCTGAAGGGGCGCGCGATTATTTAGTTCCCTCACGTGTGAATCCGGGTAATTTTTATGCGCTACCACAATCGCCACAGATATTGAAACAGCTGCTGATGGTATCGGGATACGATCGATATTTTCAGATTGCCCGTTGCTTTCGTGATGAAGATTTACGTGCCGATCGCCAGCCTGAATTTTCGCAGATCGATATGGAGATGTCTTTTATTGATGTCGAAGATATTTTGGATCTCAACGAAAAAATGCTCAGACTAATTTGGAAAGAAGTTAAAGATCTTGATGTTCCTAAATTGAGACGCATGAGTTATTTTGAAGCGATGAATCGATTCGGCTGTGATAAACCCGACCTGAGGTTCGCACTTGAAATTTGTGATCTATCAGAAAACATAAATGGATCTGGGGGATCGGGCTTTAAAGTTTTTGATGATGCCTTATCACGGGGTGGAATTGTCCGTGGATTAAATATTCCGGGTGGAGCTTCTTTTTCACGTGGGCAGTTTGATAAATTAACCGATATAGCCAAAAAAAATGGGGCTAAGGGTTTAGTTTGGATGAAGCAAGATGCTGACGGTAGTATTAATTCTCCGGCTTCAAAGTTTATTACTCCTGAAAAATTAAAGGCCTTATTTGTTAAATTAGGCTGTACAGCAAATGATTGCGCATTAGTCGTTGCAGATGATTACGACCCCGCATGCTCAGCTTTATCAGCCTTGCGCTTGCACATCGGCCGCGAATTAAAATTGATCGATCATTCTAAATATGAATTTCTGTGGGTTGTGGATTTCCCGTTACTTGAATACTCGCCAGAGGCAAAACGTTGGGTTTCAAGACATCATCCGTTTACGTCACCTACAGATGAATTTTTTGACGACATGATCGCCAACAACGAAAAAACTTATCCAAAAATGCTAGCTAAGGCTTATGACCTTGTTTGTAATGGTTATGAAATGGGTGGCGGTTCAATTCGGATTTATCGTAACGAAATTCAACAGGCCATTTTTAAACTTCTGGGTATGACAGAAGAAGAAACCAAATCAAAATTCGGATTCTTTTTAGATGCTTTAAAATACGGAACACCACCACATGGTGGAATTGCTTGGGGAATGGATCGGCTGGTGATGTTACTGACCCAAACCGACGCGATCCGCGAAGTGATCGCCTTTCCTAAAACAGCGAAGGCCACCTGTTTGATGAGTGATGCTCCAAGCCCAGTGAGCCGTGATCAGCTTGTTGAGGTCGGCGTCAGGCTCAGTGTGCAAGCTGAAAAAGCGCTCGAAGATGTGAAGGATATGATTTAAGTACTTGCCTAGTAACAGTAATAATTTCCGACTACTGTATATTTACTTTATATGGAATAGTTTTTTGCTTAGTCCTTAATTGATACAAAAACCATCCTATAATGATACAAAAATTTGGCACGTAAAAGCATGTTAAAGTTTTATTTAAAATCCGACGATAGAATATCTAGTTAAATACTTAACTGGAGGCTTTTGTGGTACGTAGATTTTCAAAGCTCATGATCTGTTTGATTTTAAGTAGCATGGCTATGATAGGTTGTACCAGTGGATCACACTTATTCAAAAAGTTACCACGTAATTGCTCAGAAAATTAAATAGACATCATAGTTAATAAATAATTTACAGGTGAGAATCCTGCTCACCTGTAAATTATGAGTAATGATTTAACCTTGAATTTTTAGTCGCACTCTACTTTGTCTATATTTTTCAATAGAATCACTTACAGTTTTAATAACTATATAAGAAATCAAAGTTGAGATAAGAACATTTAATACTGCAACATTTCCTTCATAATAGGCATATCTTTGAAGCAAAAATAATACAAAAAGATGACACAAATAAATTGGATAAGACAATTCTCCTACTAATCTATCAAAAGTAGAGTTTTTAGAAAAACTAAATAAGAATGGTAAGCAAAGAGTTAACAGCATTAAATATGCAACGGCGCTATATCCGCCATATATCCTTTCAATCGGCCCAATAGTTAAAGTCAGGCATATAAACAAAACACTAATAAAGCCTTTATTTAGAGTACAATCTAATTTTTTTAAAAAATTACTCTTATAGATACGATAGGCAAAATACCCACAACAAAAAACAGCCAATTCATTTGGTAAAAATCGATAGACCCATGGATCTAAGCTTAACCCGTTTCTTGCTAATATTAATCTTGTTAGAATACTCAGAACAAATATTGTTATTACTACCTTAAGTGATTTTTTAAATATAAACGGGGCTAATAAATAAAAAAATATTTCTAAACTCACAGACCAAGCCTGAGGCATTGCTAAAAAAGAAGAGGCATAAGGCGTTCCATTTTCTCTAAAGTTATCTGTAAAATAAAAGGATCCACTTTTTGGATCTAGGCCTAAAAACATAAATATATCTTGACCAACAATAAACAAATTAGAAGCCCAAACTATAAGTCGAGTTGAAAAACTAAGTTGATCGTTAGGTATTACAATTCCATCTACATATTTTGCAGTAACGCTAATTAAAAAAAGAAATATCCAATAAACAGGTAAAAGCCTGAGTAGTCTATTAGTAATAAAAAGACTAAAGCTGTTATATTTTTCGGCAAGTATCATTGACATATAAAAACCAGAAATTAAAAAGAACGCCTGCACAGGGAGGGTACCTGTAATTAATGTTGAATATCGAATTCCACCAGAATGATCAATGACAACAGCTATAGCGAGCAAATATCGAAGTAATCCCACTAAAAATGCTCTCCAATATTAATTTTTTGAGTTGATAAGCTTTATAGGTTTTAATAAAGTTGTTGTAAAATTGCAACCTAGTTTAATAACACTATTTAGATTGGCGCCCGCGTGCCTAGAACTGGGATTGTTGATATAGGCCACGTATTTTACTTTTTTAACTTTAAAAAATTCTTTATTTTATCAGTTTTTTCCGATCACTTTTCAAATAAGACTATAAATTTTCAACAGCAACCCCTGTGCAAAAAAATAGCAATTTAATATGATTTTAATTTGTAACAATATTTTTGCTTACTTTGCTTGCAGGATAAATTTAAACTAGTCTAGTTTATTCACTTATATAGATATTAGATTAAATATAATAAATATATTTATTATATTTTTTAAATCAAAAAAATAATTTTTTGAAAAAACAATATGAAGTGAGGCTATTTATGAGAAAAAATTTTATTACTATGATACTAGCATTAACAACAGGTCTATGCGCACATGCACAAGAATATAACCCTGAAAGCTTTGATGTTATTGCACCAACGGTCATGGACAATGACAATGCCCCTAAACAAGTGGGCTCTATTATTTATAACTTAAGTACTGGCTCTTTTTACGGTTTCGATAATACAGGCAAATGGGTTACCATTTCAACGGCAACGACTATTGATGGTTTAGTGGAAGCAAGTGCTACCGATTCTGCTGTTACAAATGATAATTCTTGGCATAACTTAGCTACATTAAATCTACCTCCTGGAACATGGGAAATCAGTGGATCGGTTATTCTGAAAACAGTTGGTGCAGGCCTCTCTACAACAGCAGGCGATATGTTAGTTGCAGTAAGCGAATACTCCGAAGATACAACAACAGATCACACTGAGGGTGTTACATTTTTCGGCACGGCGACCAATTATGTACCGCAAGTTAGAACCATGATTACTATTCCGACAATAACCAAAACCAATACAGGAACAACAAATAAAAACTATTATCTTAAGCTCAGAAAAGATAATGGTGGGGCTAATCTAAACAGCTCTTTTCGCATAATTGCACAAAGAATAAAATAGTTAAATTAATCAACATGTGATTTCTAAAAAAAGTGTAGTAAGATTCAGTTAAGTCTAACTACATTTTTCATACAGGTAACATAATGACATCTTATCTGGTGGGCGGGCAATCTGTCATGCTTCGAAAGTGGGGATACTTTTGGATTATGCAAAAAATTCTTTTATCTTCTAGACCTATTTC
>JBBTEQ010000150.1:0-6003 GCA_038042235.1 Bdellovibrionota bacterium
AGAGCTGGGCGCCCCATATCGCAAAGCTCGCTAAACACCGTTGCTTCCTTCCGGACCTAGCGGAATTCAATAGTAAGTCAATCGTATGGGACCCAGCCACCCTTTGGTTTATATGATACTGCCTACAGGAGCAATTTAAAAAAATTACAATAATCGCCGCTTATTATATATATCTTATACAGAGCTTTTGGGTGCATTTTGCCCTTAAAACATAAATTCGGTGTCATTAATTGGTCTAAATCTAATATAACGCATTTGGCGACAAGAACAGACGTTGGTCCGGTTTTTGGAAGGGAAATGACTTAAGGAGACTTATCTTATGAAAAACCTATTATCTAAAACCTTACTTTGTGGCGCTCTGGCCTCGGCTTTTTTACTAGTAAATTGTCAAAAAGCACCAAACCGCGAAGTTAAACCCAAAGTAGACCTTACTGGAAAGCCTCAGGCTGTCGTGGGTGTTTGTACTGCAGATGTTCTAAAAAAGGCTAAAGAACTTGAAGAAAAGAAAGCTGCAATAAATGTTGAATTAAGTAAAACCGGTGATCTTTCTGATGATGCTAAAAATGCCTTAACGAAATTAGCTAATGATTTAAAGCTTTTGACTGATGAATTAATGGCTGAAATTGAAAAGATAAAAGTAGCCGATAAAAAAGCCGAAAATTGCAAAGTTCATGAAGATAACGATCCAGCTAAAAAAGCCACAGGTAAAGAATTCTTGAAAGTACAAATTAAAAATGGAGCTTTAGATTTAGGTAAAAAAGTTAAAACAAGAACAGGACAGCCGAATGACATTGTAAAGGGTATTCTAGAGGCTTTAGCTCCGCAGCAGGTTTTAAAAATTGATAATGCTGACTTAGCTGCAGCTTTATCTAAAAAAGACAGCTCTAATGGTGCCGTAGCAATTATAGAGGCGAATGTTGTAAAAGGTGATGCTGCTAAATCGGCCTTGGCGGATACGAGTAAAGTGGCATGTTCTTTAACTCTAGGAAATGATTCTGCAATCATAGAAGGTTCAGAAGTTGAAGTTACCACACTGAGTGACGTTAAAGAGGTTGAACAAGCTGACAAAACTAAGCGTAAAGTAATTGAAGTTTCATTGACAGTAAAAGGGTCAAATGAACTTATAGGTCTTACTTGTAATATCCCAGACGCTCTAGTAGCAGGGGCTAAGTTAGCAGTGCGTGAAGCCTTAGGTAATTTAGTATCAAATAAGTCTGCAGATGTAGAGCCGGTTGTTCCAGTAGACAATACGGCGCCAGCTGCACCGGGCGATAAGGCTCCAGTTCCAACTCCAGCTCCTACTACAACAGCCGCTAATCTTGCGAATGAAGCTATAAAAGCTTTAGATACGGCAGAAGCAAGAAAATAATATCTGTTAATTATAGAACCACTAAAACGCAAGCCTCAAAGCTTGCGTTTTTTTTTGCTAAAGCAGTAATTTTTTGTATTTGCTATAGCAAATATGATATTTTTTCTAAGTTTTCGGTTTCTTCGGCCCAGTAACTGTAGCTGCCATAATCAGGAAAAAGCCGTGGAAAGCTGGGATCTGACCAGCGGTTCATAATCCACATGGCGTAAGTGATGATGCGGTAGCCCCGTAGGAGTGGAATCAGTTCTAATTGCTCATGCGGAAATTCACGCAGCTCAGAATAACTTTCAATCAGGCTTTCAAATTCTTCACTGTCGATCTGGGCGTTTGGCATCAGCATCCAGAAGTCCTGCACCGCGGGGCCATTGATCATGTCATCAAAATCGACCATCACAAATTCAGAGTTGGAATCTTCTAAAATATTTCCGCGATGTAAGTCTCCGTGCAGGCGGATAAAATCAAAATCGGTCAGCTGCTCATCTAAGTTTTCAAAAATTTGAACAGAGGCTTCTTCGTAGCGGGGGCGCATTTCGGGGGCAACCTGCGGGAGCATTTTTTCAAGTTGCAGCCATTTGTTGTCGTTGGCGGGGCCGATAAGGCCACGATGCTGGGCCGGTTTTTTACTTCCAACGTTATGCAGACGCGCCAGCCAGCGTCCGAGTTTTTTGAAATGTGCGGGGCTGAGTTCTTGAATTAAGCGCCCGCGTACTTTTTCAAAAAATGTATAATAGATTCCATCAACCAAATCCACCGAAGAATTATTTTTCAGCAATAAGGTGCCAGCTACCTCGATGGATTCGCTTTTTAATTCGTGAATAAAGTTATGTTCGTCGAGCAGGGTCTTTTCGCTCCAGCGACCGGGGCGGTAAAACTTAGCAATGATGGAGGTTTTATCTTCAAGGCGCAAATCAAAGACGCGGTTTTCGTAAGAGTTAAGTTGGATCATTTCTCCAGTTACAGCAAAGCCATTTTTTTCAGCAGTCGCGAGTATTAAGTTTGGATCTAAATTGTAAAAATTATTCTTATTGTTCACGCGTTTAGCATACTCCATGCAAAGTATGATGTCAGCTTGGCACTGAATGAGTTCAAAATTAAGGGCACGCTCATTGCTTTACTGGGACATGTACAGACATAAAAAAAAACTTTAAAACGGGGAAATGAAGAAAATGAAAAAAATTAAATCAGTAGTTAGTGTGTTTTTACTAGTTGTATCAATAAGTTCAGCGGCTCAGGCCTATCTGATTCCAGGCCCAGGTGGTCGTGACAGACCGGCTCCATATCCAGGTGATCGCCCAGGTGGTGGTGGCGTCGTGAGACCAGGTCAACCACATCAGCCGCCTTATTATCCACCGCATAATCCTCCACATCATCCACCACATCATCCACCACACAACCCTCCACATCACCCACCACCTCATCATCCACCACACAACCCAGGATATCCGCATGATCCATATCCAGGTAATCCGTACCCAGGTAATCCGTACCCAGGTAATCCGTACCCAGGTAATCCGGGTTATGCACAGAATATTGAGATCAATATTTATCGTTCAGTTTATGGAAATGATCGTATTGATTTAGCTCAGTATATTAATTTGCAACAGTATCGTGGACGCATGATTGAGCAAGTTAGAGTAACGGCAAGTTCTCGTTATAATGTTGGCCTTGTGACTTTGGTAATTAACGGCCGCAACTTGGGACAAGCGCAGTTTAATAGTGGATATTCTCAAACGGCAAGTTACCGCCTAAATAACCAATATTTGGTTATAGATTGGAATACTGATCTGAATCTATACACTCAAGGTGATCTGACAATTGAGCATATTACGATCACGGTAAGATAATTATTCCGCTTATATAGACGCTATTTAGTTGTCTTTATATCCGCCCCATGCGACAAAAAAACATGGGGCGTTTTTTTGGGAGAAATATGGAAAACATACAAACTGAGTTAGATCAAAAGTCTGAAAATTCAATAACTTCGAATATATTGCCTAAACTTTCAGATTACATGGATTATCGGCTTTTTTTGACGGACTTTTACCTTGTAAAAAAGAACTTAACTAAGACTTCGTTGCGTCCATATTCCTACGCCATTTTTTCGGCGGCGGCGGATATAAAATCTCCGAATTATTTAAAAATGATCATCGAAGGCAAGCGAAACTTGTCTTTGGATATGGTGGCTAAATTTGCCAAGGCTTGCGCACTTAACAAAGTGCAAACTGATGAGTTTAGACTTTTAGTCTTATTCAATCAGGCTGAAGATCCGGCTGATAGAAACTACGCGCTGAAGTTGTTATCTGAGTATCGCGTTGAGCAGAAACTTAAGCACGGGGAGTTTGACCGAAAAGTATTTGAAAAAGTTCCTAATTGGATTGGTTGGATTATTTATGCGCTGGTGGATCAAGAGGGTGTAACGTTTGAAACGCATCAGCTAAGGGATTTACTAAGAGGAAAAGCCTCTGAAGGTGAAATCACAATAGCTCTGGAGAATTTAATTAAATCCGGAGATCTAGCACGTGACCCGGTAACCCAAGTGATTACAAAAGTAAAACGAGAAGCGGCACCAGAAGAAATTCCTTCTGCGCTGGTTCGCCAATTACAGATGCAATTGATGTATTTGGGCCTAGAATCTCTTTATCAAGATGAGGCTACTGAGCGCGAGTTCGGGGCGTTAACATTATCGCTGACATCTAAAGAGTTTGAAGAGATCAAATTTAAACTCAGACAAATGCGAAAGTCTTTACATAAGGATAATTCAATTGCACGAATGGCTACAAAGGGTGAGCGAGTTTACCAATTAAACTTACAACTCTTTCCAGTAAGCAATGCGTCAAAAAAAAATGAACTAAGGGCTTTTGCTTAAAGAATAAATTTATTTTTTCTAAATCTCGCCACAAGTGATATTTTTAATTCAGTGTACATTTGACACTGGAAAAGCATGTGAGTTGTGGATAACTCTGTTGGTACAGTTGATAACTCACTATAAAAATGCGATTTTAATCCAAAGTTCGACTAAATCGCAGTACTGTTTATATGTTGCATCAATCATTACAATTAGTCTGACACCAGGGCATTTCTTAAAGAAAAAACCAAAAAAAGTGATATTTAATTAAATTTTTAGAGCAAAAACTCTGTGGTGGCTCAAGGGTGGCTGGCACCCTAAGACTCGGCGAATCAGCTTAATTTCTAGGAGCATTTGCCGGCGTTCTTGCATCTTCGTGAGTGCTAACAATAGTTGTAGCTAAAACCATATCATAGACTCCCCAAGCCGGGTCAAAAAGCACGCGCTCTCCTAATGTGACCTTGCAGGTACCTTTTTTAAATGAAATGACTGTAGCTGTATTCTTTGCTGAATTATCTTCTGTGTAACGTTCAATTACACCTTTAACCACAACTCCACTTTCAAATTGCAAAGTCGTTACACCAGCAGCATCTGTGTGTTCTGCGAACGCTGCTTTAAGTTTATAAATTGGAATTTCCGATAATCCGTGTTTCCAACCTTTCAGTAGGCCAACAGGTGAGCTAAAGCCCTGTGCATGTTGTTTATAGCTTTGCCCTTTTATAACCTGCGTACTGTTACTTCCCATATAGGCTGTGTGTTCAAGAATTCTGACTGGTTGACCAGCAAAAATAATATAGGCCGGGTGTTTTTTAGCATCAAAAATAATTTCAGTGGGCGTACCTTGAACCATCGTGCCACCGCGGTTTAAAGTTCCGTCAGCAAACTCTGGAGAGAAAAACGACACGATCTGATGTTTATTCAATTTAGGAGTATCGGGCCCTTTTCGAAGAACCTCGCCAGTTGTTGTTGTAAAAGTTGTTTCAGTAAGGCCCGACTCAGGAACTGCCGCTTTTTTTATGTAGGAATCTAAAACTGTTCGCTCTGAAGCACTGTTTACGACAAGAGCTCTACAACTTGCAGCTTGAGAAGGCTTTCGGTTTGCATCGCAGAGAGTTTCGCTTGTTAGTGTTGGTGTATGCTTACAAGCCGCTAAAGCTGCGAATAAAAAAAGTAATGCAATTTTGTTTTTCATAGTTAACTCATCGGAATATTTAATGGAAATATTAAATTCTGATAGAGCATTAGGGCTAAGGCCTTAGTGCTGCCTCTGGTCAATAGTCGAGAGGGTGGTCTGGTAGCATTAAGAGCAAGATATGTATTCAGAAAAATCATTAAATGAATTAAGATAAACGCATAGAGAGTTTTAATGTACTGTTTTTTAAAAATGGGGGCGACCTGGTTTCGACGTGGGTCGTGAAGTAAGAGGAGCATACCGGAGCGCATGAGGACTTCGATAAAAACGTGCAAACTTGTATTATCTAACGATAATTACGCTTTAGCAGCTTAGTCTGCTTTCGGATTTTGGGTGAGTCGCCGGTGTTGACTCAACGTCCGTAATTAATGCCGGATCGGCAGTAAGGGCTTTCTTCAGCTTTACTGTTTAAGAGTTACTGGGGGAGTGTTGGTCGATATTTTGTTTGTGGAAGCTCGCCCAACATATTAAATCACAAACTAAGTATGTAGCGCCTTTCTGTGGAGCTCTCGCGGACGGGGGTTCGATTCCCCCCGCCTCCACCATTTTCCCCGTACCAGTAATCAAGTACTTAACGGGGTTTCCTTTTGTTTCACT
>JBBTEQ010000151.1:0-5715 GCA_038042235.1 Bdellovibrionota bacterium
GCGGGCGCGGGCAACCCCTTTGGTAATGGCGGGCCTCGTTCTCAACGCAGTGGCGGACCCGATCCTTTTCAAGATATTTTTGGTGATATGTTCGGTGATGTTTTTACTAATACTGGGCGCGGACAAAGGTCCGGCGGAACAAGTGGCGGCAAAGCTCAAAACCGTGGCTCTGATTTAAAATATACTTTATCTATCACCTTTGAAGAAGCTGCCCTTGGTTGTGAAAAACTCATCAGTTTTTCGCGGCAAGCCGGATCTAAAGAAGAACGCGCTAAGCTTTCGGTTACTGTTCCTGCTGGAGTCAAAGACGGACAAAGACTTAAGCTCAGCGGCGAAGGCGACAAGCCTTCATCGGGAGCCGCTGGCGATCTTTTTGTAATAATTGTATTACTAGAACATTTGCTTTTTCGTCGAGGCGGAACCGGAGATGAAGCCGATGTTATTTTAGACTTACCTGTTTTATACACCGATGCGATTCTTGGAAAAACTGTCGAGATTCCCACTCTCTACGGCAAGGCCGAAATTAAAATTCCGCCAGGCACGCACTCGGGCCAAAACTTCAGGTTGAAATCAAAAGGTTTTCCACGCCTCGGCGCGACTGGCTCGGGAGATATGCTCGTTCGGGTTATTGTTGATACTCCAAATAAAGTAACTGCCCGCCAGAACGAGTTGCTCGAGGAGCTTTCTCGCTCTCCGGGCGAAAGTCCGCTGGTAAAAAACTATAATGAAAACTTACAGACTATTTTAAGGAACAGAAAATGAATTTAACCCTGAATTTAACCGTGCTAAAAAACAAACTTATCTTCAAAATCCTACTCGTTTGTTTTCTGTTGCCGTTGGGTTTTTTCTTTTCAGGCTGTACACACTCTCGCCCCGCGGCCTACCAGTTGCGGCAAAATGCACCTAAAACACAAACCTCGACGCAAGCAACGCCGGCGCCCAATTCTTCAGGAAAAAAAACCAAAAGTTCTAGCACAAACCCTGATGTGCGCGCGCCGATTGATAATAAGCCTGTCATTTCAGCGTCGGCTTCAGTTCAAAATAGTTTATCCACTATAGTCTCTTTTGATGAAACAAAAACCTACGACGTTGACGCTAAAGTCATCGGCGCCATTCTTCCTCTAACTGGAAAAAATGCAAATATCGGACAGCACGCCTTAAATGCGCTGCGCATGGGTTTGGGCATCGCCTCTCCGGACGCCCCCACAACAACGCCCAATGCAAGTCGATCAGAAAATAATTTTCGCCTGGCTGTGTTTGACTCAGAAAGCAACCCCGAATTGGCGGCCAAGGGCGCCGTTAAATTAGTTATAGAAGACAAGGCCATTGCGCTCTTGGGCGGTTTTACCGCTAAAGAGGCCCTTGCTATTGCGAGTCGAGCCGAAGCGCTAAGAACCCCCTATATTGGTTTTTCGCAAAAATCGGGCCTAACCTCTCTTGGTAATTATATCTTTAGAAACTCAATTACACCCGAAATGCAAGTTGACCGGCTAGTACAATTTGCATTCGACAAACTCTCTGCCAAAAAATTTGCGATTCTTTTTCCAAACGATTCTTATGGCGTGGAGTTCAGCAGTATTTTCTGGGATCATGTACTCGCGCGCGGCGGCGAAATCACCGCGGCTCAAACCTATGACCCAAAAGAAAATGATTTTTCCGTTGTCACTCAAAAACTAATCGGCACTTATTACATCGAGGCTCGGGCTGATGAATACAAAGACCGTTTAAAAGAGATCAAGGCTAAAGAAAAGGCCAAAGAAAAAATTAGAGCTAAAACTGCTGCAACCAAGAGCCCTATTAAAAAAAATTCCCGCGAACATGCGTTTGAAGAAAATATTTTAACTCCGATTATTGATTTTGATGTTTTGTTTGTACCTGACAGCAGTCGTGCCTTAAGCCAAATTATGGCCTTTATGAAATACAACGCGGCCGAAGAACTAACTTATCTTGGAACCAACCTCTGGAACTCTCCCGATCTTCCAAAGCGTGTAACGAACCAACTAGCTAGTGTTTATTTTGTTGATGCCATCGATCTTTCCGAAGGCACTGCGACTGATGACGGCAGTCCGGCTGTGCCCAATGATTTCTTTAGAGACTATCTGGGTCTTCATGGCGAAGAGCCTACTTTAGTTGAAATACAGGCTTACGAGTCTGCTAAAATTATTAAAGATCTCATTTTATCAGGGGATACCACACGCACGGCTTTAGCTGACAGCTTACGCTCTTTAGGCCGTAGCACAGGGGTAACTGGTGAGCTCAGAATGTCGTCTAATCGCGAACTTGAGCGGCCTATTCGCATTTTAACGCTTAATTCAGGCTTTGTAAAAAAGGCTGAATAAGCCCGCCAAAAATGACCAAACCAACCACAACCTCTTTAAAATATAATTAATTATTTTTTAACCGCCTTCTCGCCTTCAGCGGTCTTAATTTCCAACAAAAACAACATAAACTAATATGTTGTAATAATTTGTAGGCTAACGCTTTACAAAAAATTGAGACAGGGAGGTCTTATGGATTTATATAAAATGTGTCGTCAGAAGCTATTAAAAATCAAAGCCGATTTATTAAATCGGGCCAAACAATCTACTTTTGATTTTAATCAAATCGACAAAGCCCACGGTGATGAAATTGATCAATCTGCTGCACATCAGGAAGAACATACTTTTTTAATTAATCAAAGCAGGCTTAAATCTCAGCTAGTGGAAATTGAGTTTGCACTAGCAAGACTTGAAAACGGCACCTATGGTATTTGTGAAGTGACCGAGGAAAAAATAGAAAATGAGCGTTTGTTGGCCATACCTTGGACCAGGGTGAGCATAGAGGGTGCAGAAATGAACGAGTCTGCTCAAAAAAAATATGCTGGTATATAGTCGCGTTATAAATTGCGTGGCAATTTCATCAAAGTGCATCAAATAGTACACTTATTAAATGCGCTATGATTCGTCACACAAGTTTAGTTTTTTTAGTGACATAAATCTCACTCCAGCTAATATCCCTAGAAATTTCGGAAACTTTATCTAGGGGGGAATTTAGATGAACAGCACCGAAAACGACTCATCAACATTGCAAATTACTGAGCTGGATTTTATTAAAAAATCTCTTCTGATTCAAAAGAGTGAGATTTTAAATAAGCATCAAGAGTTCAAAAGCATGCAGACATCTTCCATAAAAGCTGCTGACGAAGTTGATGCTGTTGTTCAGAATCTGCAAGACAACTTAAACATCCAACTTCATGAGCGAGATCAACTT
The DNA here is from genome assembly GCA_038042235.1 of Bdellovibrionota bacterium. Taxonomy (GTDB): domain Bacteria; phylum Bdellovibrionota; class Bdellovibrionia; order Bdellovibrionales; family Bdellovibrionaceae; genus Pseudobdellovibrio. Next base: position 3,250 of record JBBTEQ010000151.1, read on the forward strand.
TCTTTATTGTTAATAGATAAAGCGCTTTCTAAGTTTTCATTGGGAACTTACGGGCAATGTGAAAGCTGTGAAGATTCTATTGATTTAAGAAGACTTAAAGCCCGACCTTTGGCGACACTTTGTATTTCCTGCATGGAAGACAATGAAAATGCCGGCAAAAGTTTGCGCAGTCCGCTTCAATAAATACCAATAGATATACTTTCAAACTCAATACACATCTTTAGGGCTCATTGGATGAGTGTCGACTTACATGGATGTGAGTCCTGTTCACAAAAAACCAGACGTTAACCAGACTAATTGTTCCTTTAGCGGCGCCGAAAAGGCACCGAATAATCCTGTAGAAAACAGGAGTCAATAATGACATTTGATAATCAGTCCGTAGAACTTCCGCAAACCCTACCCATGCTACCCGTAAGAGATATCGTTGTATTTCCATACATGATTATTCCACTCTTCGTAGGCCGCGAATCTTCAATTCGCTCAGTTGAAGAGGCTTTGTCTAAAAACAGGCTTATATTTTTGGCTTCGCAAAAAGATATTTCCGAAGAAACTCCTGCGCCCGACACTATATTTGAAACCGGAACTGTCGCAAAAATCATGCGCATGCGAAAGCTTTCTGATGGTCGCGTAAAAATTCTTATACAGGGTGAGGCCAAGGGCCGCATCACAGCTTATACAAAAACCTCCGGCTCTTTTGAGGTCACAGTTGAAAAAGTAGAAGACGTTGTAAACGCAGCCGACCGCAATGAAGTACAGGCGCTGGTTAAAACTGCCAAAGAATGTATTGAAAAAACAATTGCTCTTGGTAAGGCGCTTTCTCCCGATATTTTATTAGTATTAGATGATGTTACCGACCCAGGCCGTATTGCGGATCTAATCGCCAGCAATATGGGTTTAAAAGTTAATGATGCGCAAAAAGTTTTAGAAACCACCAATACAAAAGAAAGATTATCTTTTATCTGTCAGCTGCTGCAAACCGAACTTGAGGTTTTAACAGTACAATCTAAACTTCGCGGCAACGCCTCTGGCGAAGCCCCTCGCGGACAACGCGAAAACTTTTTACGTGAACAAATGAAAGCCATTAAAAACGAACTTGGTGAAAATCAAGATTCTAAATCTGAAGAGATGGATGAGTTAAAAGCAAAAATTATGGCTGCTGGAATGCCAGAACCTGTACAAACAGAGTCTCTGAAACAACTTTCAAGGCTCGAGCGCATGCATCCAGACGCAAGCGAAGCCACAATGGTGCGCACTTATCTTGACTGGATGGTGGACCTGCCTTGGGGTAAGCAATCTGAAGATATTATTGATATTAAATCCGCTAAAGAAATTTTAGATGACGATCACTATGATTTACAAAAAGCCAAAGATCGTGTGCTCGAGTTCTTAGCCGTAAGAAAATTAAGATCCTCTATGAAGGGTCCGATTCTTTGTTTTAGTGGTCCTCCCGGTGTTGGTAAAACATCTTTGGGTAAATCCATCGCTAGAGCCATGGGCCGAGAATACTTTCGAATTGCTCTCGGCGGAGTAAAAGACGAAGCTGAGATCCGTGGACACCGAAGAACCTATGTTGGTGCTATGCCCGGCAAAATTATTCAGGCTCTGCGTCAGGCAAAAACCCGCAATCCGGTCATAGTCTTAGATGAAATAGACAAAATGGCTTCTGATTTTAAAGGCGACCCTTCTTCAGCAATGCTGGAGGTTCTTGATCCAGAACAAAATGCAACCTTTAGAGATAACTACTTAAATGTTGATTTTGATTTGTCAAATGTGCTCTTTATTGCCACGGCCAATGTTGTAGAAAATATTCCCGCCGCTTTGCGCGACCGCATGGAAATGATCAGCATTCCTGGCTACACAGAAAACGACAAACTTTTAATTACAAAAAAACATCTGATTAACAGACAAATTGAAGCCAATGGTATCACCAGTGAAAATATCAAATTTACCGATGATGGCATTAAATATCTAATTGCAGGCTACACTCGCGAAGCCGGATTGCGAAATCTCGAACGCGAAATCGGTTCTGTTTGTAGAAAAGTTGCTAAAAAAATTGTTATGCAGGGCGCAAGCTTTGTTGAGGTTAATGCCACGACTGTTCCAGAGCTTCTTGGTCCGCCTCGCTTCACTCGTGAAGATAAAATGCTCGAATCCAGCATTGGTGTTGTACAAGGCCTCGCCTGGACACAGGCAGGCGGCGAAGTTTTATTAATTGAAGCACTTAAAATGAAGGGCAAAGGCGGCTTAATGCTGACTGGTCAATTGGGTGATGTAATGAAAGAGTCCGCTCACGCGGCAATGTCATACGCCCGAGCCCACATGGATGAGCTTGGAATTGATGCCGAAATGTTTGAAAAGTTTGACATCCACGTTCACTTACCGGCAGGAGCCATTCCTAAAGATGGGCCTTCAGCAGGTATCACGCTAACCACAGCGCTTGTAAGTTTATTAACTGGTACTGCAATT
>JBBTEQ010000152.1:0-15859 GCA_038042235.1 Bdellovibrionota bacterium
CCATTTTTTTTGCCTGGCTTTTTAAAAACGTTTGTTGAATACGCCTGCAACAATCCGCAATTATTTTGTTCTCTTTTTCGACATCAAAATCAACAGCGCCAATGCCGCCGACAGAGGAGTTCGAAAACAAAAGCTCAGGACGATCTACATAGTCAATCAACAGACTGGTCAATCTATCAAACTTGTTAACGTCTTGTCTATAAACTTGCTCCGCTTTTTCGAAGAGATTTTTTACTCCTAAGTGACTGATTTGGCTCAAGATTTGCTGTGATAAGTAAATCTCAAAATTGGCACGACTCTTGAGTGAAAATTGTAAAAGCATAACTTCTGCCTGCGAAGCCCCTGATAACAAAAATAGAGGCTGAAGAGGTGTCGAGGATGCAGTTTTTGCTTCCTGAGTTGGCACTCCTGGCTCCTTTTGATGAGGATCCGCAGACCTCATTCTTGGATAATCTTTGTTAGAACCCGCCCCAGTTAAGGCTGAGCGAACCCAATCTAGGGGAACACTCATGCGATGCGAGAGCTCCTGAGCATATAAACTTTTTAGTCTTGTGTCAGAAATCGCATCAAAAACAGGCCGAACCTGGTCCATCAGCTTAACTTTTTGTGAAGCTTCGCCCTTATAATCGGCCATCCACATCTGTAAAACCATATTAAACAATTCTGGACTTGTATCAATTTTCTCTTTCAATGATTGTAAACCGAACTTAGTAACATATTCGTCCGGATCTTTTGCATCTTTTAAAATAAGCCCCTTGGGATATAAACCTGCGGCTAATAACAATGGCAAACTTCTTTCAGCGGCGCGCTGTCCGGCTTCATCGCTATCAAATAAAACAATCACATTGGTTGTTAAACGTTTGATGAGTTTAGCGCCTTCGGCGGTTAATGCCGTCCCCATTGTGGCCGCTACGTTTTTTAAGCCCGCCTGAAAAAGCGAAACTAAATCCATATAGCCTTCGACAACAATAACTGCGTCATCAGATCGAATATATTTGGCGGTATGAGCTAGGCCATAAAGCACGCGACCTTTATTAAAAACCTGAGTCTCGGGGCTATTTAAATACTTTGGCTCGCCTTGATCATGAATGCGGCCACCAAAAGCCAGAACCTCTTGCATCGGCGATAAAATCGGAAACATAAGTCGATCGCGAAATAAATCAAAATGTCCATTTCCTTCTTTACGCGCACGAATGAGTTTGGCTTCCTCCGCTAAGGCTGAAGAAATATTTTGTTTATGGAGATGATTGGCTAAACCTTCCCACTCAACAGGCGCGTAGCCAATCTGAAACTCTTCAATGGTTTCAGCAGTCAGATTTCTTTTTTTAATATAAGTTTTAATCGGATGGTCACTTGGCGCACGCTTCAGGGTTTCACTGAAAAAATGCGCTGCAATTTTATTGGCTTTGAGCATTTGTTTTTTAGTATCTTGCTGGCTTTTATAATGTTCGCTTTGCTCAACATATCGCTCATTATCTTGTTCGTTTTTTTGAGTTTGAATTTCAGGAAGAGGAATGGAGGCACGCTCTGCCAAATACTCGACCGCCTCGGGAAAACTCATTCCATTATAGTCACGTAAAAAACTGAAAATATTGCCGCTTTTTTTGCAACCGAAGCAATGATAAACCTGTTTGGATTCTGACAACGAAAAACTCGGGGTTTTTTCGGCGTGATCTGGAAATGGACAGCGGCCCATATAGCCGTTACCACTTTGTTTTAATTGTGAGTACTGCGAGATGACATCTCTGAGGTTGCTGGCCTCCTGTACTCGATCTACGAATTCGGGCGAGTATCGCATTAGCCTAACTTTGCCTTAATAACTTCACTGATCGTTTTTCCGTCGGCAGAACTACCAACGCGAGCTTGTGTTTCTTTCATCACGGCGCCCATATCTTTAATAGATTTTGCACCAACAGCGGTAATAACCTCACCAACAAGCGCTTCAATTTGTGCTTTGGACATCTGAGCTGGCAAATAAGCCTCTAAAATTTTTAATTCAGCTGCTTCGGCATCAGCTAAGTCTTTTCTGCCGGCAGCGGAAAATTGCTCAATGGATTCTTTTCTTTGCTTAACAAGCTTTTTCAAAACCGCCATTACATCGTCTGCGGTAATGGGAGTAGGTCTAGAATCAATTTCTTTGTTTTTAATCTGGGCGTTCAGAAAACGAAGTGTGTTTAATTTTACAGTGTCTTTAGACACCATGGCCGACTTGATGTCGGCCAACATTTTTTCGCGAATTTCCACGGGTGTGCTCTCTTTCAGAAGCAGGGAAGATTACTCTCCCCAGCTGCGACGAACTTTTTTATGCGCACGTTTGCGTGCAGCGATAGATTTTTTCTTTAAAGCCATGCTTGGCTTTTCAAAATGTTCACGTTTTTTTATTTCAGATAAAATTCCTGCTTTTTCGCAAGACTTCTTAAATTTACGGAATGCTCCTTCGAAGCTTTCTCCGTCTTTTACTCTAACTAATGCCACTGTAATCACCAGCCTTCCAATGTGGACTTTGCCATTAAGATTCTACTATTACGAATAGCTCTTGATGGCAGAATGAAAATCAACTAAAGAGATATAGCAAAGGGCCTCACCAATGACACTCTCGAAACCACGCGATAACGCAAATAGTCATCACGAATTAGACCTTCATCTTACTGATGAAAAATTTATGCTTTTGGCGTTAAAGCTGGCCAAGCAGGGAGAAAAAATTGGCGAAGTACCTGTTGGAGCCATAATTGTTGATAAAGCGGGCAGAATTATAGCGAAGGCCACCAATGTACGTGAAAAACAAAAAACGACTCTTGGTCATGCTGAACTGGTCGCCATTCACCGGGCTTGTAAAAAATTGAATAGCTGGCGGCTCAGCGGCTGCAGCCTTTATGTTACTCTAGAGCCCTGCTTTATGTGCGCTGGAGCGCTCGTGCAATCACGCATTTCACGAGTGGTTTTTGGTGCGCACGACCCCAAAGGTGGAGCTCTTAAAAGCCTTTCCCAGCTTGGTAACGATTCAAGGCTGAATCATCAATTTGATTTGACCAGTGGAGTTTTAGCAAAAGACTGCAGCTTATTATTGAAAGAATTTTTCAAAAAAAAAAGAAAGCTTAAATCTTAATTGGCTACTTGTTAATATCCAGTCTGTATCCATACCCTGGCACAGACGTAATCTGACCTAAGAAGCCTTCGATTTTTTTCTTCAGATAATTAATCTGCGAATCAACATTTCTTGGAGTTATTTCGGAATGGCCCCAGACTTCATTCATAAATTGCTGCCGAGAAATCACCTGAGATTTATTTTCTATTAACAATTTTAAAATCTCAAACTGCTTTGGTGTTAATAAAATTTCTTTGCTATCCAGAAAGCATTGTCTGGAGTTCAGCTTCAATGCGATATTGCGTACATCTAAGCTGCTTACAGGTTCGGCTGTGTAATTATTTAATCTTTTCTGCACCCTCAGCGTCAACTCTTTAGGATGAAACGGCTTGGATAAAAAATCGTCTCCGCCCGACTCTAGAGTTTCGATTCTTTCTTCTGAAGTTACGGCACCCGAAATAAAAATAATTGGCGTGTGCTTTAAAGTCGGAGTTTCTTTGATGATCTTACAAAGCTCGACTCCTGTCACATGAGGCATTTTATAATCCATTAATATCAGATTAGGTTTAATTGATTGAATTAAGGCTAGAGCTTTTTCGGATTCACAAATATAGTGACATTCAAATTCTGCGGATAAGATCTCTGTCATCAACAGACAACTTTCCTCAAAATCATCTACAATCACAATCCTTTTTTTCATACGCTTACATTCCTTTATTGTAACCTGTGGTTACATGCCTTTATACTTAATTAACTTTTGATCTAATATTTTTTTAATAAGCTCTCTTTTATCTCCCTGAATCTCTATCATACCGAACTGATTCTCGATTCTGCAAGAACCACCTACGCCACATTTTATTTTTAATTCTTTAGTTAACTCTTTAAGAAAGGTCTCGTGAGCTGGCAGTTTGTCCAGTACCGTGACTGTTTTGCCACCACGACCCTGAGTTTCAATACGAAAAACCACAATAAATTTATTAGTATCAACTAAAGATTTTTGTGCCTGAATCTTTTGTTCTGTTTTTTTAGCTTCAACGGCGCGAGGTAGCAGGCTCTGATCCCTTGGATCAGTTGAATAAACTAATTTACTATGTTTATCACTATCTTTAGCCGCAGCTCGATTAGACAAGGTGGTTCTCCTGCTAAAACTTTAAACAATACTATTAGGCTTTGGGCAGCTCTTGTTGCTCGCCCTCACCGACTTTATTATTATCCGTTAAACTGTGTTTTGTATATTGATTTCCATCGTATCTGAAAAGCTGGGCCTCGTTATCCATCAAGGTAACGAGATTGATAGGCCGCTTCCAAATACTAAATAGGTTTTGCATGGTTGCGTCCATGTAATTGGGCTGCAAATCCAGACCCTCGTGGGTGTGATGCAACAATAACTCGCCTCGGTTTTCAAAATTTGCGTCTTCAATCCTGATAATCGGCTGTCCAAAATTAGTCATTTGAAACAAAAGTTTTGCCTTAATATCCTTAAAATCACGGGTGTCGACTTCAAATTTTCCAGTTTCTTTATTCATCTTATAAACGAACATCTTGTTTCTAACACAAAAATCTTCAGTTAAAAACTCATCGATAAAGGTTACGTCATTATATATTTTTCGAATTTCAAATATTTTATCGCGGCCCAAATTAGTATTTTTATTCCAGTTTTTTCTCTCGCGCACATCATCGCACTCATCCCAGGCTCGGCCGAAGCGTCCCCTGTTCCAGCGATCTTCAATGTCACGAAATAATTCAATACCTACCTTATAGGGGTTGTAGCCACCCATCTGCATAAAAGTGGTGCCCGAGTGATGGTCGGCAAAATCAATGATTTCAGAGTCGTTCAAAATGTGCCGGGTCATCATGTGTGAATGCCAGTAAGAGGCCCATCCTTCGTTTAAAGTTTTCGTCATACCTTGTGGTGCGAAATAATAAGACTCGTCACGAACGATGCTTAAAATATCCTGTTGCCAATCCTCAAGGGGGGCATAATGCATTAAAAACGCCAATACGTCTCGCACCGGGCTAAGAGGAAACTGCGACTTTTGCATATTTTTTTCATTTTGTTTTTGCTTTTGGTCCGCTATGTAGGCCGGCGGATTGATATAATTTCGCATATAAGGCTTTTCAACTTTAAAAAGAAAATTATCCTTTTTAGCATCGGGCCTGATTTCATCCATTTTTTGCGGACCATTTAATATGCTATGACGATCAATTAAGTTTTCTAAACTCAAGCAAGTATCAATAAATTTTTCAACGACTTCATATCCATGGCGATCAATATAGCGCTTGATTCGTGTTGCATGATTAGCCATCTGATCCATCATTTTTCGATTAGTTTTTGAAAACCAAACATTATTTTTAAAAAAATCAGCATGTCCGTAAACATGAGCCATGACCAGTTTTTGATCCATCATGGAGTTGCCTTCCATCAAGTAGGCATAACAAGGATCGGTATTAATCACCATCTCATAAATTTTAGAAAGCCCGTACTCATACGATTTCGAAAGCTGCTCGTACTCCATACCAAATTTCCAGTGTGGATAACGCACCGGAAAACCGCCATAGGAAGCAATTTGGCTGATCTGATCATAATTGATCAATTCAAAAACGGTTTCAAAAAAATCAAGACCACAGTCTTTGGCGATCTGCCGTATTTTTTTTCGTTCTGCTTCTAACTCTAAAGTTAAATTAGCCATATTATGCTTGCACCTATTTACCTTTACCTAAGAAGTCTTTAATTGAAGAAAGAATTTTATCACGCCCTTCAATCTGGCTTAATGTCAGCCGATCATCATTTGTAAACTCTTTTTGCAGATCTTTTAGAAACTGGCCACTGCCGTATTTGCTTTCAACCTGCCCGTAAGAAAACACATTTACATTCGGTAAAAAAAACTCTTTCAATAAAGAAAGACATATTCGAGTATCTTCCCCGCTCCAGTTATCGCCATCACTAAAATGAAAAGGATAAATGTTCCATTCGCTCGTTGAATAATCCGCCTGTATGATCTGCTGACAAAGTTTATACGCCGAGCTGATCAACGTCCCGCCGGACTCGCTAGTTTTAAAAAAGGTATTCTCGTCCACTTCTTTTGCCGATGCATCATGAATAATAAAGCGTGTGTCTAAACCTTTATAATGTTTTTTTAGCCACGTGTTGATCCAGAAAGATTCAAGTCTAACAATTTCTTTCTGCTCATCACCCATGGATCCCGACACGTCCATCATGTAGATGACCACCGCTTTAGTATGAGGAAGCGGAGTTTTTTTGATCGACCTATATTGGAAATCACGACGTATCGGAACAATCATCGGATCTTCGGGGTTGTAAGTGCCTGAGGAAATGTAGCGGGTGAGTGCTTTTTTATAGGTTTGTTTAAATTTTCGTAAACCTTCAGGGCCGACTGGTGAGATACCAGAATACTTATTTTTTTCAGCCAGAATGTTTTTGGCGCCCTTAGGTAGAATTTTCGGCAGTTCTAGTTTTTCGCCAAGCATTTCCGCTAATTCATCCATTGAGATTTCAACTTCGATCATGTGCTCACCAGCTTGGTCGCCAGCGGCGCCTTTGCCGCCGCCAGGTTTCCCAGAGCCCTCTCCAGCCTCGCCGTCGCCCTGACCTACCCCTTGTTCATTTTGCTTGGGCCCGTAACGAAAAGTGGGGATATCAATTCTGGGCATGGGTATTTTTACAAACTCATCTTCACGCTTTCCAATCAACTCACCGCTGGTAACATATCTTTTAAAGTCATCTCGGACTTTACCTTTTATGATACTTTTAAATCGGTTCTGATCTTCGCGTATCGACATTTGTTCTCCGCCTTATTTATCCTGCCGGAGGGCAGGTTAACTTATTTATTCTTTACATCACCGCGGGCAAAAATACTGGCCACATAATGAAGTACATCGGTGGCCGAAATTTCGTCATATCCAAAGTCCTTAATAAGACGGGATTTAACAATATCTATTTTTTCCTGTGTGTCTTTATCAGCCATTGAGCTCACCAGTGACGTCAGCTTGATACTATCTTTTTGATCTTCAAAAAGTTTCAATTCTAAAGCCTTATGCAAGCGATCATTCATTTTATAATTGAATTTTTTTCCTTCAATCGCCAGGGCCCCGATGTAGTTCATGATCTCACGACGGAAATCATCTTTGCGAGACTCTGGAATTTCAATTTTTTCTTCAATCGTTCGCATTAAACGCTCATCTGGCTCTTCATCTGAACCAGTAAATTGATTGCGAACTTTTTCTTTCTGCGTATAGGCCTTGACGTTGTCTATATAATTAGCGCAGAGGCGATGCAGGGCCCCGTCATCAGCGCTGATCGCCCGCTGAACTTCGGACTTAATAATTTCTTCGTACTCTTGCTTAACCACAGAAAGCAGCTCTTTGTATTCTTGTTTAAGTTCTTCGTTAGAAAGCAGCGAGTGATGTTTTAAACCGCTTTCAAGTTCGTTCATTACCATAAACGGATTAACCGAACCTTTGTTCATCTGTTGCGCCATCACCAAAGCGTTGGACAGTTTGTCTTGGATGTAGCGAGGAGAAATCCCGTCCAAACCCTCGCGGGTGGTTTCTTTGCGCAATTCCTTGACGTTGTCTTCGGTAAAATTCGGCAAAGTTTTTCCATTATAAAGTTTTAATTTTTGCAAGCGAGTCAGGTTTGCTTTTTTTGGTTTTTCAAGTCTTGTTAAAATCGCCCACATCGCTGCTATTTCGATGGTATGTGGAGCAATTGAAATCCCCCTTAATCTCTGGGAGTTGAAATCTTTTTTGTAAATATTGGTTTCTTCGTTGAGGCGCGTAATGTACGGAATATCAATTTTAACAGTACGATCGCGCAAGGCTTCCATAAACTCGTTATCCTGCAGCTTTCGATATTCCGGTTCGTTGGTGTGCCCGATAATCACTTCATCAATATGCGTCTGTGCGAATTTTTTTGGTTTCACCCGATGTTCTTGAGAGGCTCCTAATAAGTCATATAAAAAGGCCACATCCAGTTTTAAAACCTCAACAAATTCAATCATGCCCCGATTAGCCACATTGAATTCACCATCAAAATTAAAAGCCCGTGGATCAGAATCAGAGCCATACTCTGCAATTTTGCGATAGTTAATGTCGCCAGTTAATTCGGTAGAGTCTTGATTTTTTTCATCTTTTGGTTGAAAAGTTCCAATACCAATTCGATCAGCTTCGGATATATAAAATCGCTTAACGCGAACATGTGTGAGCACCTTCATTAAGTCGCCGTTATATTTTTCCATCAATGCTTTGAAAATAAAACGCGATGGCGGGCACAGCTCACCGACAATTTTCATACGATATTTACCGTCTTGGCCACGATTGATTTCGTCGCACATCGAGGCGCGCATTTCTTCAGGAATCAGTAAGAGCGGCTCTTCGTTCATTGGCGAGGGGAAAACCCGCACATCTTTACCGAATAAACCATCAAGCTTACCGGACTCATCAAACCACTCAAAAGTAAACAGGGCGCCCTTGTCGGAACGTGAATAAGACTCTAGTCCTTTTTTAATTCTGCGACAAATAGTTGATTTAGCTGACCCCACTGGTCCGTGAAGTAAAATAACTCTTTTTTCGGTGCCGTAACCCAAGGCTGCCGCTTTAAGTACGTTCACCAATTTCATAAGTTGTACATCAAGACCGAAAACAGCGTCTTTTCCACCGTTATCAAGATCATCAAAAAATTTATAGCGCATCACATGCTTTTTAAAATCAATATATTCTTCAGTTCCTGATTCAACAATCATATCGTACATACGTTGATAGGCATTACGTGTGATTTTTGGGTCCGATTTAACTAAGTCTAAATATTCGTGAAAGCTTCCGCTCCAATGGGACGCCAGAGACGGACTTTGACTTTGCCACTTTTCAACCAAGGTTCTGAAGTTAACTGACGATGTCATAGAAACTCCTCTTATTGCTATCTATTTATCAAGCTAGTTAGCTTGCTAGCTATCTATGATTATGCACCTAGATTTTTCGGTTAGCGACTTCTATTATTTTATAATTATTTCTTGATAGTTTTCAGGTTTATTAAGGACAAAAGTCTTGTTTTGAGACTCTGATAGTAGACTTTGGTCGCGGAAAACCCATCTCATCTCGAACCTATTGCTTATAATCTCGATTTTTTTATGAAAAGGCGCTTCATAAGTCCATTTAATAGTTGTGCCATCATCACTAACACATTTAATTGGCTTCAACTCGTTATCAGCATCGCACTTAAGATTCAGGTTACCCATAGGCTGATTATTAATAATCCGCCACAAGATCCGCGGATCTATATTTTTTTTAAATACCGGATACAAAGTCTTTTCATTAAATGGACCCGTCGCAAACTGCTTCGTTGAATGAAGGGCATAGGAGATTGCTGTTGGCCTCATCAGCACGCTGGCTACGGATACCCCTAGCGTCGCCGTTATTTCAAGACGAATCGCCTTTTTAGGTAAAAGCGCGATTTCAATTTTTACAGTATTAGTTTCATCATTATTTTTGATCTGTGCTTTGGTTTGAATTAAAATGGCGTCCGACTCACTTTGAGGCTGAAAAGACTTAGAGGGTGATGAGGCGCAACCAAAAAGCAATAGACTTACAAAAGTAAAGCTAACTAGAGCGCTCAATATAAAAATAAATTTTTCTGTTACATTTTCTTTGTTCACACCTTTAATTAGAGATATGATCGTGAACAAATGCAATTAAAATTACGTCATCTGATTCTGTTTGTTATTTCCTGTACCTTGCTGATCTATGCCAATACTCCGGGGGGCGCTCTGTTGGCATTAGCCGCCGCAATGCAATTGGCACTGTTAATCCACAACATTGAACTTAGCCGCAAATCACAGCTAGCAGCTTTTAAACTATTTTTAGTATCCATCCCACTTTTTCTATTTTGGGGAGGAATTCATGCCTTTATGATGATTTATTTTATCGAAAAACAATTTTTTCTGTTTCTGATGGCCTTTTCCGTAACTCTTATTTTATGTTTTTTACTGTGTCTGCAGATTATATTTTCTTACAACTTTCTAAGTTCAAGCAATTTTGAGTTGATACCGACTTTACAAAATGCCTTTAATAATATTAAAAAAAGAAACAATGGTTTTATGAAATCTGTGCTGCTCTTGTTTACATTGTCGTTTATTCCCTGGCTCGACACAGACTGGAAATTAGTTTTTGCGGTTATGGGTACTCATCTGTATTTGAACCCGGAGCAAGTGAAGAAGGCGTTCTTGAATTTTTAAGTTTATCTTCTATATAAGTTAATTTCGATTTAATTTCTTTCTTGCGATCCGAATCGGACTCGGTCTCGACAGCCTTTATAAATTCTCTTCGTGCCTTGTTGTGCAAATTCATTTTTGTGTAAATATCACCTAAGTGTTCAGAAATTATACTTGCAGTCGGTTGCATCGCATGGGCTTTATCTAAAGCTTGAACCGCTTCTTTGTATTTTCCCTTTTTAAATAAAACCCAGCCTAGAGTATCAAGAATAAACGCATCTTCTTTTTCTTTTTCAACCGCTTTACGGGCATAGTTTTCGGCGAGGTCAAGATACTGACCGCTTTCGGCCCACGAGTACGCCAAATAATTCAATGCCTGGGCGTGCCCGGGCTCAAGCTCTACGACTTTTTTCATGTTCTCAAGCATGTCAGTTTTAAAGTTCAATTTATCCTGCAAAGTTCCCAGATAATAGTACACCTGCGAGTTCTTAGGAAATCTGTCTTTCGCGCTTATTAAAATTTCGAGAGCTTTTTTTGTATCTTTTTTTTCTTCAAATAATTGTGACATTAAAAAATAACTGCTTGGATTTTCTATTTTCTTATCAATAGATTCCTTAAGTACAGAGATGGCCTGATCAACATTTCCCATTAACTTAGCAAGAAAGGCGGCATGCAGGCGCGATTCTTCGAAATAACTGCTCGATTTTTCGACCCGAAGATATTCCATTAATGCATTTTTATAATCTTTTGTTTCCTCAAAAACAGCAGCCAAATAAAACCTGACCTTATCCGCCTCCGGTGCTAACACCAAAATTTCGCGTAATTTAATCACGGCCTTATCATAAAACTTTTTCTCGATCAGAATTAAGGACATCTTAAGTTTTACCTGAACCAGATCTTCACTGGCCTCATCAAGTATTTCAAGCTGTACATAAGCTTTATCAAGGTCATTTTTAGCTATGTAATACTGAGACAACAACTCAGCCAACTTTGAGTTTGGCCCATGTTTTTCTTGGTGATCGGCATAAAAGGCATAGGCCTTGTCTTTGCCTTCTTTTTTCTCGATCAAATGACCCAGCATATTCACGGCTTCTAAAAAATCAGGTTTTAGCTTAATTGCTATTTTCAACTCGTCTTTAACTTTATTAAAATTAGCTTTACTTTGTTCTGAGTAAACACGAGCTAAATAGTAATGTGCCAAATATTTAGCAGAATAGCCTGAATGTTTTCCTAAGGTCTGAAAAACAGCGGTTGCTTTAGGATAATTTTTTTGCTCGGTATAAACAGCACCAAGATACAATAATGATTCGGTGTCTTCATCATCCATCTTAACGAGCCGTTTATAAAGTGCTTCGGCTTTAGCATAATTTTTGGCCGCAGTATGCAAGCCTGCCAATAACAAATTCAAATCGCGCCGCTCTGGAGACACAGCTTTTGCTCGCTCTGCCCAGTACATGGCATCGCTCATCTTTGCACTTTTGTAATATTCCACTGCTAATCTTTGCATGACTGTTGCCGCAGAGGGGTCGTAAACCAATATGTTTTTAAGCAACTCTACACTGCCCGTATTCCGACCAGCATTTGATTCCATTTCAGATTTTAAAAATAAATAGTCGGCGTGGGCCTGATTATGCATTGGATCTATTATTGAATCTGATGTTGAGCTTTTGTCCGTATCATCCTGATCAAGATCAAATGAATTCGGTACCCCTAAAGACGCTGGTGCTCGGTTTCTGTCATTCATTGCAGAATCAAAAAATTGATGACTCGAAGTCGCACAACTGGCGAAAAATGCCATAGATATGAGTTTGAAAGCAAAAGTACCGATTCTTAACATAAGGCTTCCTTTGGTAACTTATCGGCAGAAGTCCCACAGGTACTAGAGTCCTATTTGATTACTTTATTAACATAATTTAAATAACTAGACTTAAATCCAAGATACATTTCTTAATTAATTAAAGATTACTTGTGTAGTCTATTTATATACGTAACTATTTGAAAATACTTATTTTATTTAAAACTGTTTGGTGTTTTTACTTATCTTAACCAAGCTTTGACACTTCAGCGGCTTACTATAATGGCCTTAGCTGTTAAAATGGATCATAATTCCTGGGCGCACCGCTTGACAAGGGGTGGCGGCAGAGCTAACTTGCGCGAGAATCAGACAAACATAGGGGAGGTCATAGTGATGAACCAAATGGAAAGTTTAAGTGTTTTAGGTGGTAGTTTAGGTGTGAAGCCAAGTACTAAAGTTAAAATTATTAAGCGTTATCAAAATCGTAAATTATACGACACTCAGCAAAGCTGTTATGTTACTTTAGACGATATCGCAAAAATGATCCGATCAAACGAAGAAGTTATGGTTATTGATAATAAGTCGAAAAACGACATCACAGCAGCAACTTTAACTCAGATTATTTTTGAATCAGAGAAAAAAGCCTCTCAATATGCTCCACTTTTTACTCTTAGAGAAATCATCCAGAATGCTAACGGAAGCATTTCAAGCTATTTAGCTAAATTAGGTGCTTTCCCGATTGATTATATGACTAAACAGGCTGCAGCCAGTGTGAATATCGACCGCGTTTCTACTGATGACATGAAACAGAATCTGGAAAACCGGGTAGCTACGGCTGCTCGTTTGAATACAGATTCAACTTCTAAAGTTGTAGCTGAAAAAGCAACTGTTTTACCTAGTTCTAATCAAGAAGAAGAAACTCCTAATTTGCCGCTTCCAAGCAGCAATCAAGGTTTCAACACCTAGTTTTATTAGAATCAATTATGACGAATTAAAAAACCCACGCTAAAACGTGGGTTTTTTGTTTAATGCACTTAAATAATATGACCCAGCTCATATTTAATTTCTCAAATTGAGATGAACTGGGCACTCGCATAGACACAATAACGGCTCAGTTATATACTATTCTTGTAAGCAGTCATAAGGGGGATCTTATGCGACTCGGGGTAAAAGTGGCCGCCGCCGCATCACTAACAGTTCTACTCGTGATGAATTTTAGTCAAGGCTGTTCAAAATCCAGAAATAAAACTTCTGGATCTTCAACGGCATCTTCTAGCTCAGCATCTAAGAGTAGCTGTGCCACTCCCGCTGGCTTTTCAGGTTCCCCGAAAACAATTGAAGAGGCCATCGCGATGATAAATGCACTTCCTAAGCCAGTAACAGTTGGTTGTTTTCTAGAAAGCCTCAAGCGCCCCCTTGGCGTAACCATGACCTCAAGCTTAATCAGCGCTCAACCCGCCAATATCGGCGATAACCTACGAAACCCACGAGTATTTATTTTGGGCGATCCGCTGACCATTTCAATTGTTCCTGCAGGCGTGGGCAGTGAAGTAATTGAATTCGGCGTAATGGTTGGCGATAGTTCCATAAAAGGTGAGCTGGCTTTTCCGGTAATTGAAAAACTGCTTCCAACTGCAGCTTACGATAAGATTCGATTCGGCAATGGTACAGCTTGCCAGGTTTGCCATAAAAACGAAACTCGGGCTTTAGAAATTACTCAGGGTGAGGCCTTCCGCTCAGGCGCAATTAGGCCCAAACCGGAAACCAAAGTAGCTCTGGAATCCATAAAGCTTGAGTGGCTCAGTTGCGATAAAATTGTCGAACCAAAAAGATGCGAAATTCTCCGCGGACTATTTGATCACGGAGAAGTACGCGACAAAGAGTTTCCACCTGAGCTGCCGACGATCTCATTTAATTAACTGTATTATTTAATCGTTCGAACCAAATATATTTTTTTGTCTTGCTGAGTACATAGATCAATCTCAGCCAACACTTCTGATTCTGCATTCTGCTGATTCAAGCCGGTAATTTTAACTTTTGTGTTTTTTAAAGGATTAAATCTTATAATCTGTATTGATTCCGGTAGCAACGACCAATTACGCAAATCGGCCCTTTCAGAGGCCACCATCACAAGCCAGGCCACATCGCCTACAGCTTTATTTTTTTGCCTTAACTGATCAGCCATAACTTCCTTGGCAACGCGCGCACCTAAACGACGCGCACCCAAAGCGCTGTAATCGGCCTCCTGTGTGGCGATCGCGGCCTTTTCAACACTGTAAACAGACTGACTTGTTTTCGTTAAAGGCACATCATTTTCATCCTGATAGGATATTAATATTTTTTTGGTGATATTATAGCTGGGAACCAGGTAGGGGTATAATCGAGCCCCCGGACGCGGAGCTTTTCGCGGACCCAATCCTTGCAGATAAACAATAATTTTTTCGCGGCCATTTTTACTATTGTTTTTTCTTTTTATAAACTTCAACTCCTCGTCACTTGGTTCAAATTCAGAGGCCAGTTTATTGTACTCCTGATATCTTTTAGCTCTATAACACGCAGCTAACATATCAAGCCCAACGCTACGATAACTTGGGTCAAGCTTAAAAGCCGCCTGGAAAGCAATGCAAGCATCATCATATTTGAAATCAGCCTCCCAAATAAGGCCAGCCAAATACTGTGCAAAAGAATTCAATTCGAAACTATGTTTTTCTTCTGCTGAAAATTTATTATATTTTTCGTTGATTCTGCGAACTTCAACCATAGCCTCATCGAATTGGCTGAGTTCAATAAAATTAAGTGCCGCAGAAATATTAATAAATAATTTTTCAAAAGTATCGCCCTTATACTGAATCATTTCTTCATTCAGTAAAGCGGCCCCTGTCAAGTTGGATACAGAAGTGTAATCCACTTGTTCGCTTACTTTGTCGGCCTCTAAAAAAATCTGATTACTTTTTTTATAATCCTTGCAGACCTGCAGTGCAGAACCATATTCCATTAAATAAAGAAGACGATTGTCGCTTTTTTGTAAACTGAGTTCTTCTAAAATTTTATTAGCACCATCGCAATCTCCGCTTAAAAGAAGTTTTTTGGCCGGAGATAAGCGACCCTGATGGGTCGCGCACGAGGTAAAAAAAAGAGCTGCTAAAATTAAACTAAAGACCAACACTTTTTTTCTTATATACTTTTCTGATTTGCTTGTAATTAGTCCAGGCAATAACACCGGTTTTTAAATTTGTAAGGTTCAAAGTTAATTTGTAATAAACTGACTTATCTTTTCCGACTTCTTGAACAATTGAATCTAAGCGTCCATTAATAATAAAATCCGCACCGATCTGCCCGCCAGGAGTTTTTTTTGTTTCTTCAGAAACAACCCCAGTGTTTTGATAATCGTATTCGTCTGATATATCTCCGCGGGCTTCTTTATCGACAAACTGAACTTTCCCTGAGTTCGTTAAATCAACACGAACCATATCCATAATGTTCTGAGTATCAATATGCTCGCTGGTTTTATTCTGGAGATTCGTTACCATAACCGTTGGCATTTTTTTGGCATCAGTAATTGATTTGTGTTGC
Source organism: Bdellovibrionota bacterium (assembly GCA_038042235.1). Taxonomy (GTDB): domain Bacteria; phylum Bdellovibrionota; class Bdellovibrionia; order Bdellovibrionales; family Bdellovibrionaceae; genus Pseudobdellovibrio. The sequence continues at coordinate 15,680 of JBBTEQ010000152.1, forward strand.
ACCATAGATGCGACCATTGTTTGAACGGCTCCTTGCATGTCGGTTTCAGACCACTGATCGTTCATTAGATTTTCACGCTCCACATCGTCATACTGCCCTTTAACAAAGGCTTTAGGTCCGCATGAGTTCAGCGTTAATCCCAGAATAAAACCAGCGAGCATATTGATACTCAGAACATTA
>JBBTEQ010000153.1:0-12807 GCA_038042235.1 Bdellovibrionota bacterium
GCCGCCACCGAATCAAATGGTTTATGTCAGAATGAAAGATGGTGTTGAGTCTAAACCGGGTATGCCGATTTGGGTTTATGGAAAGTTTAAAATTAATACCGTCAGATCACAATACGGTGAGGTTTCATTTGAGCTGTTCGGTGAAGAAGTTGAAGATTACCAATGAGTTCAAATACTTCAAACTCTATAGAAATCAAAAATTTAAAATTTTCTTATGAGCCTAACGACATTCTTAATATTTCATCTTTCAAAGTCAAAGAAGGCGAGATCGTTTTTTTATACGGTCCCAGCGGTTCCGGTAAATCAACTTTACTTGAACTGATCGCCGGCGTTTTAAAAAATAAGTCGGGAGAACTGAATGTTTGTGGAAATTCATTAACACAAATGTCTTTGGCCGAACTTGATCATTTTCGCGCCGAAAACATCGGCTATATTTTCCAGAGTTTTAATTTGATACCTTATTTGTCGGTGTTAGAAAATATTGTGCTGCCTTATTTGTTTCAAAAAAAAGAAATCGACCAGGCGGAGTTAACCGATCTTATAAAGAATCTTGGGTTGACAGCTTTTATAAACAGACCAGTTTCGCAGTTATCAGTCGGGCAGCAGCAGAGGGTGGCTGTTGCCAGGGCCTTAATCAAAAAACCAAAAATTATTTTAGCCGATGAGCCCACCTCAGCCTTAGATTATAACCACCGCGAGAATTTTTTAAAGATACTATTTAAATTGTGTCGGTCGCATAAAACCACAGTGCTGTTTGTAAGCCATGATTTATCTATAGAAAAATTATTCGACCGATCTGTCAGTCTAGTGCAGATAAATCAAATTAAAACCGAGGCTGTGGAGATTTTATGAGTAAAATTTCATGGTTGCAGCTGGCCTTTAAATCTTTAAAAAATCGAAAATTTTCTACTAGCTTAACCGTTTTTTCGATGGTGCTCAGCCTTGTTTTACTCATGACAGTCGAGCGAATTAAGCGTGCCGCACAGGATGGCTTCACTCAAAGTATATCCGGTGTAGATTTGATTGTCGGAGCCAGATCGGGCCCCCTACAGATTGTACTTTATTCGGTGTTTAATATCGGGCAAGCGACGCAAAATGTTTCGATTGAAAGCTATAATGAAATAAGAAAACTACCCGAAGTCGAGTGGACCATACCCTACAGTCTCGGCGATGGGCACAAGGGTTTTCGTGTAGTTGCAACCAATCAGGATTTTTTTAAATTTTATCAGTTCAGATCAAAAGAAAAAATTGAATTTAGTGAGGGTGGTGCTTTTAAGGATTATTTTGATGTTGTAATAGGTGCGGATGTGGCTAGAACCTTGGGCTATCAAATAGGTTCAAATGTTATTGTGGCTCATGGCGCAACCAGTGGTGTGGCCATTCAAGCACATGAGGATAAGCCTTTTCATGTCGCCGGTATTATGAAGCCTACAGGCACAGCCCTTGATCGTTCGCTTTATATTTCGCTCGAAGCTATGGAGGCCATCCATTTAGACTGGCAAACGGGTAGTGCTCCGAGTGAGGATAAACAGATTAAAACGTCGCAAATAACACCTGAAATGGTTCAGCCAAAAACCATCACATCTTTCTTTTTAAGAACCAACAGCCGTATTGCTATTTTAAGGCTGCAGCGATGGATAAATGAATATAAAGAAGAACCACTGTTGGCAGTTATTCCCGGCGTGGTTTTATCCGAGATGTGGACTTCGCTTTCAATGATTGAAAAAGTTTTAAAAGCAATTTCGTTTTTAGTTATGCTCGTGGGGCTGATTTCAATGTTGATTTCTATTATGACCTCGTTGAATGAAAGACGACGCGAAATGGCGGTGCTTAGGGCCTTAGGGGCGTCGCTAAAAAATATTGTGGGATTAATTTTAATAGAAACCTTAGTCCTAACATTTTTAGCGATTTTCTTTTCATGCGTAATCAAAATAGGACTTGAGCTTTTATTTGGCCCCTGGTTGCAATCAAATTACGGACTGTATTTGCAAGGGAATATCTTTTCTTCCAATGAGGTGTTTTACCTTGCGATTATGCTGATCAGCAGTATGCTCATCAGCCTTATCCCCGCGCTAAGAGCCATGCGTAGCGCTCTGAAAGATGGATTGAGTCTTAAACTGTGAACAAGCAAAAAAGCAATAATATAAATTATATCACGCCCGAAGGTTTTGAAAAATTGAGAAGCGAGTATGTGGAGCTTTTAAGTGTCGAGCGGCCGAAAACTGTTACAGTCGTTACTTGGGCCGCCAGTAACGGCGATCGATCTGAGAATGCCGATTATCAATACGGAAAAAAACGTCTTCGCGAAATAGACCGTCGTCTACATTTTTTAAAAACAAAAATGCAAGAGGCAGAAGTTGTCGATCCCGCAAAAATTAAATCCGATAAAGTGGTCTTTGGTGCCAAAGTAACTTTAGAGACCGAAAACGGCGACGAGGTGACGTATCAAATAGTCGGGGAAGATGAGTTTGATATAAAGCTCAAGCGCATTTCCTGGAAGTCACCTATTGCCAAGGCTATTTTAGGAAAAAAAATTGACGACGAAGTTAAGGTTTCCAAACCCAGCGGTGATGAAATGATGACCATTATTGACATTAAATATGAATAAGTCCTATTAAGTTCGACTCAGAAATCAAAGCATGCTTGATGTAACTAGGGTGCAGAAGCACTACTTAATTCTATAACTTTAGTTAGTTTTTCGACGTAGTCGATATAATCATTGGTTAAATCGTTAAGTGTATATTTAATTTCTACATTTGGAGTTGTTGGATTATTTTCTAGTACACTCATTTTATCAAATGCCAGAAGTGAACCCTTGGTGTCACCTTTAGTTTTAAAATCTGTATCATTTTCAACTAAGGCCGCTTGGAAAGCATGGTTTGGCATGCTGACTTCAAATAAATTGAGAGAATCTCTGAAATTTGTTTTCCCACTATTGCTAGACGAGAAACCAAAACCGGTTCCGTTAGTGGCTTCACCGATTATTTTGGCGCGTTCTGATTTTTTAAAACGGTTAGCTGTTGATTCGCAAGCACTGACACAGTTGGGAGAGGTGAGAAGATAAACCTCTCCAGTAAAAAAGCCAGAGGCCAAGTCTATATTTTTTGTTAAAACCCAGCTTGTTAAAGGTGAGTTACTATCAAGGGCCTCGTTTATTGATTGAAATGTCAAAAGATCCTCGAGCGTCGCGGTATCGTTGTCAATTTTATTTAATCTACTACTTATCATACTGAAGTTTCCAATTTCAGATAGATTTGCTCTTGCTGAGTATGTTGATTTAGTTATTGTCATTTCAAACATGGAGTAGATCAATTGCGCCACTTTAGCATTGCCGCCTCCATTGTTTCTGAGATCAAAAATAAGTGAGGCCTTAAATGTATCACATGATTGCAAATAATCTTTCAGAACTTTGGGTAAACTGAGTGGGTAACTTTTGTCTTCAATTGTCTCAAATATTTTAAAACCAAATTCATCATCTGGCTCAAAATCGAAGGTATTTAACTGTAAATAGCAGTAGTTCTTATTTTTCAGACTTACAACGCCGGTGTAAAGAGCGTCGTTGCCATCTGGATCTTGATAGACGCGAGAATTTTGTATATTTTTAAATAATGGCAAACTTAAGTCGACACCCTTGGCGCGCATAAATTTTTCATCTGAATTTAAATCTGAAGATTTAATGATTCCACGATCGCTTAAAAGTGTTCTGGATTCGAGTGTTCCTGGATTTGAGCCGTTAACGACCTGAAGCCAAGGTAAGCTTATTTGTATAATTGAGGCATCAGCAGTTTTTAGAGTGAGATGAACATCTGATTTGGCAGGGTATGAAAAAGTACGTATAAACAGCGCCCCTGTAGCATGGTTTTGTAATGCTAATTCAGTCGAGGCAGAGAGGTACTTCTTTAATTTGTTGATCTCAATTTGAGGTTCATTGCCATCGATGAGCATTACTTCTGATCCAACTTTAAGTTTATCAGACAAGCTTCCCTCTGGTAATTTGCGCATTTCTTCAATTTTTTTAATAAGTGTTGGACGTATTCTTGTAATATAGAGCTTATTGTTAATCATCATGGACTCGGACACGCCTGAGGTTACAAATGTGGGCCTAAGCATTTTTGACAAATTAATATGCGAATCTTTAAAACCAGCAAGGCATTGTAGAACATAATCATAGAGCTCGAAGGAACTTAAGCCCTTCGTGTTCATTGATAAATTGGCACTACATTCATCAAAGATTTCATTTCCGGACTTACCAATCAGCTTTTTTTTAAGATCATAACCGATATAAGAAGATTTAAAAGCTTTTTGTAGATCATTAATTGAGCTCATGGCTTGCGAAGTGCTAATTTTATTTTTATTAACGTAATCTAAAATAGTTTTGGGATCATAAAATGAAATATTTTTGCTGATATAACCTGAGTTTTGGTTTGTATTGTTAGTACAACTTGTAAGAGCCACAATACCGAATGCAAAAAAAAGTAGTAATTTCATATAATTCCTCAGTTTGTGTTTAATTGAGGTGGCCAGTATAAGTGAAGGACTCAATTTAATGAATAGGGCTTGTAAACAAGACAGGAGTGTCAAAGTTTTGGTCGCATAATAGCATAACAAGCAGCGTCTTAGTGCAAATTTATTGAGTCCAGCAAGGCTTGAGTTAACATTTTATTCAGAGCTTATGACAGATTGAGGTAGAAAAAAATGAAAACAAATCACTATGTATTTTTCGGTATTTTAATCGCCGCCGTCGCGCTAGTTGGGTTCGATTTATCAAGACGAAATACAGTGCCAGTAGTAGCATCATCAACTGAGTCATCTAATTCTGTCACGGCAAATGCGACGGTAAGGCCTGCTAGCAAAGCTGATCCAAAAATATTTATTGATAAGTTCAGCGTCGAATCAGCGCAAATAATAAAAGCTCAGAATAATCCTGAATTGGCACTGAATAAAATGAAAAGATTAGCAGAAAGCATCACTGCGCAAGACGTGCAGGAGCTCTATAATATTATTTCAAATGAAAAAAATGATGGAGATACGCGAGCTTTAGCTATTGAGTTGTTATCGATTAAGAATGACACCGCTTCATTGATAGCTTTACAAAATTTTGTGGCTAATAATAGAACGATAAATGGAACCAAGTGGGATCGTAAAAAAGAATTAGAAACTGTTCTTCGCGCCCAAGCGGTTGAGGGTATAGCCTCCTATCCGCAAAAAGAAATTGCCATATCGACATTGAGTTATCTTCAACACAAAGTTGATGAACGATTTTTAAACGATCGTATCAGTCGAGCGGCTGCTAATCTTGACAACAGGGTTCCGACTTTACAGCCACAAGAAGAAGCTGGTCTGAAGAAGCTGGTCGAGTAGCGGGATGGCTTTCAATTTTTAAGTTTTACTTCTAATTTTTCCCTGCATTTGGCTTCACAAACAGAATGTTTAATCGGGTCTTTTGTCGGACAATTTTTCATACAACTTAAACATTTATCAAGAACAGGATTTTTAGTTAAGCTACAAGAGTCTCCTGAAATTTCGCATTGAGCATACTGCCTGCAAAAATCCCCGATGGCATACATCTGCGAACATATTTCAGGAGCGTTGAAGCTGCATTTCAAATCTAATCCATGGCAAGATTCAAGCGCGCACCTCTGTATTTTATTTTTTTCGTTGGCTTGAACTTGATTGGATAACAACACATTAGTGAGTAACAGTAGAATAAATACAAAACTGTGTTTTTTCATTCTGCAATTAAAATTCTGTTACGAAAACGGCACCGGTGTATGTGGCCGAGTTTGTGGCTGCTTCATCGAACCAGTTCCAAATTTCTAAGCGATCTAAGCCAAGTGAAGATCTTGAGCTGATTTTGTAAGCAAATCTCATGCGTATTGTTGGTCCGACCGTATTTTTAACTGAGCTTCCAGCGCCGCCGGTGTCGATCATATGTAAGCCAAAACCTGGATTCAACTCTGCGCTAAACTTGTGTTGGTCCACAATATTAATTTTTATATGGGCAGCAAGAGAGGTTACTTGTCCGATTCCGACGCTGGTTTTAGCACTTTGCACAAAAAGATGCCCGCCAACTGAGCCTGTTGTAGAGTCGCTATCAATTGTTACACCAAGGTTAAGGACACCTCTATTAAATCCCAAACCTACACCTAATAGCTTTGAGGCATTTGCTTGCGAATAGAACATTAAAATACTGGTAAGACAGATCATTATTTTCATTTAGTATCTCCTGTTTAGTTGGCTTATATAAAAGTAAAAGCAAGTTAACGTCAAGCACCTGAATAGGTCTGACCGCAGATCACCTAATTGTCTTATTATTAACCACGCGTTGGGTACAATAGAATTTAAAAGTGAATATAAGATCTGCGAAGGTATTATTAATAGCCTGTTAAGAAAATTTATTTACACTCAATTTCAAATGAATCATCAGCTTCAGCAAATTGGTAGGTGTCCTTATTGAAACCTAAAGTCAGAGTCCCTTCGTCAGTTGCGTAAGAGATATAGGCTTTTCCTTTGGTCTTTCTGAATATTTTATAAGGCCCGGAGCTTTCGCCCTCGACAGTGTACTTGATAGCCGTACGAGACTTGTTTAAAATCCAAGATTGATTGTCGTCAGCGTAGCAAACTACAGTTTTTCCATTATTCGCAAGTCTAAAATTAGCTTGTGCTGTACCTGCCATTAAAAGCACCAGTGTTAAAATGATTTTCATAATGTATCTCCTATTTAAGTCTGTTTTTTTTAGAAACTTATACCAAGCGTATTTAAGAGTAAAGGGCAGTGTCTTAACATGAACTAATTACCACCTGTCAAAAAGTCAGACAGTTAGATAATATTTTCTTGCTTCGCCTCTGTAACACATCTTTATTCGAGTTTTAACTCAATTTAAGCTATTCTAACAAGCTATGAGATATCTAATAAGCCTATTAGTTCTAATTTTTTCTGCTCACTCATTCTCACGTACTTAATCATCAGTGATATAGATGACACCATAAAGGTTTCTCATGTTTTGAGTTTGTTGGGCAAAGTAAGCAGAGCCAGCGATATAACTACGCCTTTTGCGGGGATGGCGCCACTTTACCGACTGATTTTGAATCAAAACATTCAAGACAGCCGTATTGTTTATTTATCAAATGCGCCAAAAGAAATAGCCGGTTTGGCGGCGTTAGAATTTTCACATAAGACATTTTTAGGTTACAATGAATTTCCACCCGGCACTGTTGCACTACGTGAAAATTTTTCTGATAAAAATCATAAAATAAATTATATACGAATGCTGCTTGAAGAGCAAAAGCCCGACCTTGTTATTCTTATCGGCGACAACGGAGAACGAGACCCTGAAATTTACCATCAAATTTATAATGAATACTCTTCGCGAACAAGAATCATTAGCTTTATTCACCAGTTGTATTCAACAGCTGAAGAGCCTATCTTTACTCCAAAGTTTCTGTCCAAAGTTGGTGCAAAAATATTTAAAGAGCAAATTGGTTTTGCAACTCCGATTGAAATTGCAGTCGAACTAAGACAACAAAATCTGCTTGATCAAAAGTCTTATGCATGGATGATTCAAAATGTTGCGCCTTATATTATTAAGGAAGAAAAAATAAAATGGGACGGGCTAAAGCCAATTAGTTTCCCTCATTTTAAATGGTGTAATGATTTTGTTTGGAAATGGGAAATGACCCATGAATTAAAACCAATTTATGATAAAATAATGTCTTCATGTTACTCAAAATAGCAAGGGGCTATTTTGAGTTATTTTTGTATCTGCTGAAGAAGCTTTTCTTTTTAGGTTTGTAATCGCGCTCTCCGCTTGCGGTGCTATTACGCGGACCACTTGAGCGCGCCGGTCTGCGTGGATTATTTTTTCTTTCAAACTGAGCCTTGGCTTTACCGGCTGACATCGTATGAGCACCTTCAACAGAGACCGAGTGGAAAGGGTGCTCGCGATCAATAGCAATGGGCTGACCGATTAATTTTTCGATATCACGAATGTAAGATTTCTCTTCAATGTCACAGAACGAAATCGCAATGCCGGTAGAACCTGCTCGGGCGGTACGACCAATGCGATGAACATAGCTTTCGGCAATATTAGGCACTTCAAAATTAATCACATGTGTGACTCCATCGATATCAATTCCACGTGCGGCGATATCGGTGGCGATTAGTACCTGAATTTTATTATTTTTAAATAAGTCTAAAGCCCTTTGTCTGGCATTTTGTGACTTGTTACCATGAATGGCCTCTGAAGAAATTTTATTTTTAACTAAGACCTCAGAAACACGATTAGCGCCGTGTTTGGTTCTAGTAAACACAATAACCCGTTGGAATTTCGGATTTATTAAGAGGTGTCTTAATAAGTCACGTTTGCGGGATTGCTCCACATACATGACATACTGCTCGACTTTTTCAGCCGTTGAGGAAACCGGATTGACCTCAATACGCACTGGATTAGTGAGCATTGTTGACGATAGTTTTTCAATCTCAGATGGCATGGTGGCCGAAAAGAATAAAGTCTGACGTTGTTTAGGGATCATCATTAAAACTTTGCGGATATCGTGAATAAAACCCATATCGAGCATACGATCGGCTTCATCCAGAACAAAAGTTTTAACCTGCTTAAGCGAGAGTTTGTTTTGCTGGATTAAATCCAAAAGACGACCAGGGGTTGCAATCAGCACATCTGCGCCATCCTGTACGGCTTTAATTTGCGGATTGATTCCTACACCACCATAGGCAACGGCAATTTTTAAATTAAGGCCAACCGAATAAGTTTTGAAGTTTTCAAATATTTGCAAAGCCAGTTCGCGAGTGGGCGTTAGTATCAAGCAATTAACATTTTTAGGACTAACATTAAACTTTGATTTTGCTAAATTATTAAGTATTGGCAGAGCAAAAGCAGCCGTCTTTCCCGTCCCAGTCTGCGCGCAGCCTAAAAGGTCTTTACCTAGCAATAAATGAGGTATGGCCTGTGCCTGGATTGGCGTAGGAGTTTCATAACCAGCTTTTTTTACAGCCAATAATATGGGTTCAAGCAGGGGTAAATCAGTGAATTTAAGAGGTGGAGTATTTTGAGTCGTCACAGAGCGCAAATTACTGGCTGGAGTTACTTTTGTCTATCTAAACCTCCCAATACTATCTTATTATGAGCATATTAAGCACGGAGAGGCCTATTATCCATAGATTGATTGTAATTTATTTATTGTTTTATAAGGTTATCGTCGCTTGAGTGGGGCCTGCACTGATCAACGTCATGATCACCAGCACGATCACTCTTCTAATATTGCAACAGGTTTAGTTTTTAAGATCGCTATTTCGTTAAATTTAATTTTTGTATTTGTTGAAATTTATTTTGGATTACTTCATCACTCTTTGGCGTTGGTTTCAGACGGGATTCATAATTTAACGGATGTATTTGGTTTAATTATCGCTTGGATGGGATATATACTCTCTAAAAGAAAATCCACCAAAAAACTGTCTATTTATGCCGCCGTTATTAATACCAGTTTATTGTTAATAAGCTCGGTTTGGATTATTTTCGAAGCTTATGAAAGATATTTTTCAGATCAGGCTCCTGTTGCCAGTACTGTGATTGTTGTGGCCTCCATGGGTTTTGTGGTTAATTTATTTACCGCCAGACTTTTTCATAAGGGACACCAGGATCTTAATATAAAATCAGCTTACTTGCATTTAATGGCCGACGCCGCTATTTCACTGGGAGTTGTGGTTACGGGAATTGTTATTTATTACACCAATGTTTTCTGGATCGATCCAGTGGTGAGCGCAGTTATTTCGGTAATAATTATTTTCAGCGCGTGGAAATATTTTAAAGAGTCTGTGGTTATGTTAATGGGAAAAACTCCTTTATCAATTAATATTGAAAATGTTAAAAAAAGTATTTTACTACAGGCAGAGGTTGCACAGATTACCCAGATAAAAGTTTGGGCTTTAAGCACTTCTGAAAATGCATTAATAGCGCAAATTCAAACTTCAAAAGAACTCAGTGAGAAACAAATAAAAGACCTTAAACATAGGTTGTTCCACGAGTTTAAAATAACTTCGGTGGATTTTATAGTTTTTTAAACAGGCAGCGCCCTGATAATATTACAAATCACATTTCGTTCTTATTTCTAGAGGCACATCGTGCTTCCCGCTAAAAATAACTGTTACCAGATCGTCGCAGCTTTTTAGTTTTAACTCGAATTTTTTCTCGATTGTTTCTGAAAAAGCCCATTTAGCCCACTGTATGGTATCGTTTCTTTTTAGTTTTGAATTTAAAAGAGCGTAGACTGTTTTTTCATCTGCTGATATTTTTTTAAAAATAGGATCATGAGCGCTGCAGATTCTACCGATTTGAGAAACTGAGTATTTTATACTTTCAACATACTCAATTTCATTGAGCACATTTAGCTGCGCTCTTTCTTCCGCTGTGAGTGGACCATAGGGCCGGCTGTAATTCCACCCGTAGCCCCAGCGGTAGCTTCTTTGGCTATCAGGGCCGCCAAATAATTTAACGAAAAATTTAAAAAAACCACTAACAGGCGCATAACCTTTATCTTCAATACATTTTTTCAGTTCTGAATCGGCGATTTCTTTCTCGGTCTTGTTACCACCAATCCAATATTTTATATCATGCTGAACACAACAATCATGCCATAATTTTTTTTGATCAGTTCCGATAATACCGTCGGGAGAAGCTGAGCAACCATCAGTGTAAAACGGACGAAGCAGGGGCACTTCAGGTTTTTTAGAATATTTTATAAACTGCGGTCCCACAGGATAACCTGATAGAGCACTTAAATTCGGATCATCTCTCAGGCTGTCTTCGCAGCTGACCGAGCTCAAACTATTATGATTTGTAGGGGTGCGATTTTGAGATGAGCTGCAACCAGACATGGCAATGAAAAATGATAAAAAGTAAATGGATTTAATAATTCCCCCAGTTTTGTATAGAGCATATTTTAGCATAAATATTTTTTTTTGACATATGCTTACTAGAGCTAAACTTTGGTCTGTAGACTTGGCTTTGGAGGCTTGGTTTTATTCCACTCTTTAAGTTCAACCTTACCGCTATCTATAAGTACATAATGCGTTGAAAGCATCCAAGAACCCGGATTAAAATAACAAGCACCGTTTTCAAGAGGGCTGGTGCCAGGATGATGTGTGTGGCCAAAAACAATAGAGTCGAATCCCCGACGGCTCAGTTCTTCGGCGGCTTCTTTAAAGCTCGGGTGCTCTCCGATAATACCGGTTTTTCGGGCTCGCAGGCGTGATTGCCCCTTTTCAAAACTGATCCAGAGTTTGTAAAGTTTGGGCTGCAATTTTAGAAAAAAACCCGATATGTGAGTTAGTGTTTCATAAAGTCTTGGATTTTTAACAAAAAAAGGATCGTAAATATGCCCGTGCTCAACCCGAATACGGGCTCCACCCGAGTGCACATTTAAAAACGGCGACACTTTCATCATACCCCAGTCTTCTAAAAAGTGCTCTAGGGCGATATCATGGTTGCCGGTGACATAATAAATTTCTCGGCCTTTTTTGCGGATATCCCCCAATGTTCTGAATAGCTCAGGAACATCAAAGGCAATTTTATTAAAACTAGATTGAGCGATCTCTAAACCATCGCCATTAATACAAATGTCGTAACCTTGCAGCGCCGCCCATTTCAAAAATGGAATCACTTGCTTTTTTGCATTTGAAAAAGGATTACCCAAGTGCAGATCAGATATAACCACCAGTTTTTCCGCTTTGATAATTGTAATCACGATTTACCATTAAGCATGAGTAAAAGTTTTTGGACTTCATCTTTTGGAAGTTTAAACTTTTCGATTAACTCAATAACACGGTCATTAGAAACTTTTACTCTTAAGCTCATCTGTTGGAGCATTTCAAAAGCAAATGTGGGATCCCTGCGAATTTTTAATAAAAAACCTGCCGGTTTTAAAATCAAAAGCCGCGTTTCGCCAGAGGCTTGGGCGGCAGCATAACGTGGTATGCTTTGCAGTAGCGCCATGTCGCCAAAAAAATCACCTTTATTAAAGGTGGCAAGCTCTACTGTTTCATTATGAAGTTTTTTTAGAATTTTTACTTCGCCTGATTGCACAATGTATAAGTCGCGGCCAACATCGCCCTCTTCAAAAATACGCTCACCATCATCATAAATTTCGGACATTTCATGTTCAAAACGTGCGTCATCAGTTAGTATACTTGCCATAGCTAAAGCCTACGTTGTATGTGTTATATATGACAAGTCTAAAAGCTCAGAGAATAGCCACTGATATAGTCGAGATTTGCGAACGATTACATAAGCGTAATTTATTAGCCGCCGCTGATGGAAATATTTCGTTTCGTATTTCTGATGACGAAATTTTAATTACGCCCTCTGGCATAGCCAAAGCTTTTATGAACGCGGAACAGATGTGTGTGATCAATCTAAAGGGCGAGGTCCTGAGTGGAAACCCTTCCAGCGAAAAACTGATGCATTTAGAAATTTTCAGGTCTTCGCCAAAAGCCCAGGCGGTGATTCACGCTCATCCACCCACTGCCATAGCCTGGTCCATAGCAGAGCCTGGCTTAAGCAAACTTCCAGCAGATTGTTTATCCGAAGTTATTTTAGCAGCAGGGGATATTCCATTTGTACCATATGCAAGACCAGGCACTGATGGAATGGGAGACGTATTAAAAACATTTCTGCCACAACATAGAGCTTTAATTTTGCGCAATCACGGAGCCGTAACATGGGGCGAGGACTTAGAAGCAGCCTATCGTGGCATGGAGCGCATCGAGCATTCGGCTCAGATACTAGCAACAGC
>JBBTEQ010000154.1:0-7569 GCA_038042235.1 Bdellovibrionota bacterium
GCGCGATAAGGGCTCCTTAGTACACGCCTTGTTTGAATACTGTATTAAACTAATGTCACAGAATGAATACGCGACTGAAAAAGTAGATTCTTTTTTAGAGCAAAAAAGAGTGGAGTTTAAAATACACCGAGAGCAGGAAGCTCACTGGAAAATACAAAAAAATAAATTTCTGCAGTTAGCTCAAAAATTTCAGCAGTTTGAAGATTCGCGTGTTAAAACATTTGAAATTGAAACCGAGAAATCCGTCGAGATGTATTTTGATCTTGAGAAAAAAAAGTTCACTTTGGGAAAACCAGCGGACTGTTTTATTTTTAAAGTTCGTATTGATAGGGTTGATTTTCATAAAACCAAAAAATACGGCATTGTGTATGATTATAAATCATCTTCTTACCAGGCTTCCAATTTCGGCAATTGGCTTACTGAGCAGCAGTTTCAGATGCTGCTTTACATAATGGCCTTAGAGCTGGTTAATGGCGATGAGAAACAGGTTATAGCGGCCCTCTACTACCAGTATAAAACTTTTGATCTGAAAAAGGGATTGATCGATGAAGAGATTGCGCTGAATGATTTTTCTCTGTCTAAACGCAATAAATCACTCATCAGCCAAGATAAAAAAATTGAACTTAAAGAGCAGTTTATTGCCCAAATTGCAGAGGTGCTAGAGCGACTTAGCCACAATAAATTCAATACTCTACCTGCTGATCTGGATTTATGCAAAAAATGTGATTGGAGGAAGCTATGTCGAGCCAATCATTTAATGTAGATTCGCAGTCACAGTCAGCATTTAGATCGCAATTTATTTGTGCGGGTGCCGGGGCCGGAAAAACCACTAAGCTGATTAAAACATTTTTGGAATTTGTAAAAGAATTTAAACTAAAAAATAAACGTTATCCGCGGGTCGTGATGACCACTTTTACGCGCAAAGCAACCCAAGAGGTCAAAGAGCGGCTGCTCGTGACAGCGCTTAATGCCAATGAAAAAGAAATTTTCGAGTACATCAATAAAAAGTCATTTGTACATATTTCAACGATACATGGGCTCTTAAGTATTTTTTTAACTCAATATGCTGAAAAAATGAAATTTCCGCAGGAGATAAAAATAATCGATGACTTGCAACATGATAAATTATTGAAGAAAATAATAAACGATTTACTGAAAAAAAGTCCTGAGTATATGGAGCTGCTTGAGCAGTACTCTTTTTTACAATTAGTTGCGCTGTCTGGTGAGGCTTTAAATTTTGCGTCTCAAGGCAAAAAATTCAATTTTGTGCAAAAAAAAGAACTTGAACAAATTGCTAAGCAAAGAAAATCAGAAATCATCGAAGCTATCGACAAAGTGTTTTCATTGGTTAAAAATGCGCCGGCTAATTGGAATGAATATTTTACATTTTTAAAGAATGCCGCAGATTTTTTGAGAAATAATAATGAAGAGGGTTTTTTTAGAGTATTAGAAAATACACCGTCAAAACCTCGTTGGTCCAATGCCAAACCGCCATTTGAACCACTTGCACATGATATTATTGAGGATATTAAAAATAATAAATTAACGGACTTGTTCGATACTGAAAATTTTATATCAAAACATCAAACCTTAAATTCACTCTTTTTTAAATTAATCAACGAATTATCTGAAAACATGATTTTACATAAACGCAATACTGGCGAGTTAACTATTGCAGATTTAGAAAATTTATCTTTGAATTTACTTGAGCAATATCCCGAAACTGCAATCGATTTTTCAGATAGCTGGGATTATTTTATGGTGGATGAATACCAGGACACTTCGCCCTTGCAGGTGCGAATTTTAAATCAAATAATAGGTGATAAGCCTTGTTTTATAGTAGGGGATCCCCAGCAGAGTATTTATCTTTTTCGCGGAGCCAGGTCAGAGGTGTTCGAAGAAAAGTTAAAGGAAATGCAAACCAAAAAAGCAGAGATTCTTTTTTTAGAAACGAACTACAGGTCCGAGCCTGGACTGATGAGATTTATAAACGAATATTTTTCTCACTTTAGTCAGCAGTTTAAAGCTATGTTGATAAAAACTCAGACTGAAGAAAATAATTCACTTCATAAATTGCAACAGGATGCTTTTTTTATTAAATCTACCAGTCAAGTTGAGGCTACACTCAGTCACATAGAATCGCTTATGAAGCAAGGCATTAATCCGCAGGATATATGTGTTCTTTCAAGAAGTAATAAAAAATTGATGGATATCGCAATCAAAGCCAATAATCGGGCTATACCTGTACAATTGCAATCTGCCGCAGGTTTTGAAGAAAAACGTGAAATTCTGGATCTTATCGCGTTTTTAAAATTTCTTAATAATCCACATGATGACGAAAATTTAGTTATGCTTCTAAGAAGTCCGTGGTTTTTCCTTGATGATGAAATTATTCTGCAGTTGGCACAAAGTCCGTTAGCCAGAAATAATTCCTTATGGTCAGCACTGCGGAATTCAGATGTCGCACTCAATGTTGCTTTAAAGGAGAGTCTGATAAAATTCCTCCTTTTGAATGATACAGTGGGGTGCCTGCAGGCAACGAAATCATTTATTTCAGAAAAGCAGTTTGTCTTATTTTCAGAGTTTTACGATAAAACCGGCAAGCGCGAAGCCAATATATTTAAATTTTTAATCAGTTTGGCACAGGCTGAAAAAGGACTTGGTTTCTCACTTGGTTTATTTTTAGATGAGCAATTTCAATCTTTGCAGACAGACCTAGGATCGTCCAATTCAGAGGCTCAGCCGGTTATTCAGCCGAATTGCGTTTCACTCATGACTGTACATGCCGCTAAAGGTTTGCAGTTTAAGCACGTGATTGTTATCGGCTTTGCAGATTCTCCGACGCTATCGAATACTAAAAAAATTAGTTTTGATGATGTTACCCAGAAGTTCAGTTTGTCAGTGTTAAATGACGAAACTTCAAAACATCAGGCTTCGGGGTGGGCCACGGATATTAAAACAAAGTTTAATCAGCGCGAGTTGTTGGAAAATGAAAGAGTTTTGTACGTTGCCATGACCTGGGCCATTGAAAGCTTAAGCTTAGTGGTTGAAATAGATAAAAGAATGCCTACAGAAAAAAGCTGGTATAAAAAATCTAATTGGCCTTTAGAAGTTGGAGAGATTGCAGGTGACGGGTATAGGGCCGTTTCATTAAGTTATACTGAGGCTTCAATTCCTAAAATAATCGATCAGAATAAAAAAATTAAAGCCCGTTCAAAATTTTCAGAAACAAATCAAGTATCTACCGATATGAAATCGGTCACTGAGCTGATATCTGAAGATAATAAAAAGACCAATACCGTCAATTTAGAAAATATATTGATTAATTTGAAGAAAGCCCAAAAGGGTTCAGATCTTCATCGTATTTTTGAATCTTTAAAATATCTTGGGCCCAACGTGCTATTAAAAAATCTGAGCGAAGCAGATCAGAAAAATGTAAGTTATCTTTTAGAGCAAAAAGATCTGGACTTACTTAATATTTTACAGCACGGGCAGAGCGAGTGGGGCTTTGGTTTAAAAACTAATGCGGGGGGTAAGCTCATACAGGGCCAAATCGATCTTTGGGCAGAACTTGAAAGCGAGATCCATGTTTTAGACTATAAGACCGGCAGCTCATTCTATTCCGAAAAAGCCTTTGAGCAGCTGGCATTTTATACTGCGGCGTTATATACTATGAAAATGATTTCAAAGAATAAAAAAATTATTCATTCGGTGGTTTATCCGGGTGAAGTTTTAATTAAAAAATTAGTTTTTGAAAACTACGCGGATTTTCAGAAGCAACTAAACCCTAAAATTAAAGAGTTATTTGAGTAGATTTAAAGATGTTTGTGGAGAGTAAATGAAATCGGTGGATATTGTAATATATTGTGACGGGGCTTGTTCCGGTAATCCGGGGCCAGGGGGCTTCGGTAGCATCGTCATTATCGGTAACTCGGTTATTGAGCTGGGCGGAGGCGATAGAGCCACGACGAATAACCGTATGGAAATGTCCGCAGTTTTAGAAGCACTCCGCTATTGTAATAGAACTTATTCTAAAGGTGAAATAGGCACAATCCAAATATTTACTGATTCAGTTTATGTTATTCGTGGCATCACACAGTGGATTTTTGGATGGAAAAAACGTGGTTGGAAAAACGCCGCAAATGAAGATGTGTCGAATCAGGACATCTGGATACAGCTTGATCAGTCCGTTTCTGATATCAAAAAAAAGCTGACTGACGATATAAAGTGGAATTTTGTGAAAGGCCACTCAGGTGTGGCAGGTAATGAACGTTGTGATGTAATTGCAGTGGCCTACTCTAAAAATGATTATATCGACCTTTATAAAGGTTCTGCAGCAAGTTATATTTTTGATGTGCGTGAACTACCGGAAATCAAGTCTGTTCCAGAAATGAAAAAAAAAACTGACAGCAACAGCCCCAAACCTGCAGCCTGGTATTTAAGTTATGTTAACGGAGTTTTGTCAAAGCATGCCACTTGGAGTGAATGTGAAGCTGTCGTTAAGGGGCGGCCGGCCAAATTTAAAAAAGTCAGCAGTCAGGACGAAGAAGCCGCAATTAAAAAATCATGGGGTATATATTAAGCATAGGATGTAGCTTTAGCCTTCAGGCTCTTGTTAAAATTCAGTCAAAAATTAAAAAGTCCGCATTATTTTACTAGTAAATAGAAAAAAACTAGGCACTAAGTCCTGTATAACTTAATGAGAACTTATCGGCACTGAGCTTTTCTGGCATGCTTTGAAGCTGAGGATACGTTTAAATTATGGAAAAAATGCAGGGTCATTCTAAACATACGAAGCAAATTCCTGACTATCTTTTGGATAAAGAAATTTATCTGAAGCTAGTCTCTCATATCATCAGCTTTTCGTTATTTTTTAGTATTATTGATAACATTATTCGGGGCCACTATTTTTTACTGGCGATTGATATTTATTGTATATTATCAGTAAATTTTGGCATTTTTGTTTTGTTCAGAAAGTACCACTACTACGTTGCAGGGCGACTTCTTTTGCTCAGTTCTGGAGTGTTGGGTGCCAGCGCGGCTTCGCTGATCACCGGTGCTAAATATCATAACGAACATTACTTGCTTGTGATAATTGCCCTGTCTTTTTTGATCTTTCACCAATCTGAACGAAAGTGGAGCTTTATAAGTGCAACTATAGCCGGGATACTCTATTTTATTCTAATTCAATTTCCGAACCCTTCATTACCGTTTGATCAGGGCAATTGGACCGAAGCTAGCGCCATGTTAAATCAGTTCTCCTATTTGCTTTTTTTTATTTTAACACTAATGGGTTTATCTAAGTCTTATGATAAAGCCATTGGGCTATTTTCGCTTGAGGCAAAATTAGTTGAGGCGTCTAAAATGGCCTCACTGGGTAGAATGGCTGGCGCGCTGGCACACGAAATTAGCAATCCAATTTCAGTCATCAAGCTACAGATGTCTTTATTAATCAGAAAAGCAAAAGGTAATCCTCTGACATTCGATGAAATTAAGCAAGCTGAGACGAAAATAAGCGGAGTTCTTGATAGAATAGAGCAGATAACTCACGGATTACGAATTGTGGCTAGAGACCAGCGTTTTTCTAAAAGGACCACCAGATCAATGGAGTCAATACTTTCTGAAACGCTGCCTCTTTGTCAGGAACGAATAAAACAGTTAGGGATTAGTTTCGAATTTTTGAAACAACAAAATGAGCATTTAATTCATGTTAACTCTGCCGAGATTTCACAGGTTGTCATCAATCTTTTAAATAATGCCATTGATGCCGTAGAAACGCTTTCTGAAAAGAAAATAACAATTCAGTTATCGAGCGAATCTAACACAGCATTTGTGACAGTTACAGATTCAGGTGAATTAGATTCTTTGATCGCCGATAAAATTATGGAACCATTTTACACCACGAAGGCCGTCGGCAAAGGCACAGGGCTTGGGTTAACTATTTCACAGTCCATTATTGAAAACCATAATGGACGCCTTTTTTTGAACCGTGAAAGTCAAAAAACGCAATTTGTGGTTCAGTTGCCGCTTGTCAAAATTCAAGAGGGAGCAACTCTATGATTATTGAAAAAATACTCGTTGTTGATGATGAGGAGGATTTGCGAGAGATTATTTCTGAAATTTTTGAATTCGAGGGGTATAAAGTACGTACTGCCGAAAATGGCCTTGAGGCTTTAAAAATCATGAATGAATTTAATCCTGATTTAATTGTGACCGATATCATTATGCCTGAATGTGATGGGCTAACTCTTTTTAAAGAGTTGTCCCGTCTCTATTCACCACCACCGCCCGTGATATTTATTTCAGGTTACGTCGGATCTGTAGCCATCGATGAGTTAAAGAATAAAGAAAATTTTATTGCTATTTTTAGCAAGCCTATCAAGATTGATGACATCCTAAACAAGTTAAATGAATTAAAAGATTCTTGAGATATATAAAATTTTAAAATAAGCCAATACTAAAAAACTCGCGCACAATTGATGAAGTGCAGCCAAAGAAACGGGTACGACATAAATAATGTTTAAAATTCCTAAAACAACTTGAATCATTGTGAGACCCAGCAAACTAAAAACAGGTATTTTAATTTTTTTCCAGATCGAAGACTTAACTAATGTAATTAACAGACCGAACAAAGATATCAATACCAAAATGCCGAGCCACCGATGAAACCATTGTATGCTTGCAGTATTTTCAAAAAAATTAAGCCAGAGTGGATAGAAAAAAAAGCCGTCTGCCGGAAAAAATTCACCATTCATAAGTGGGAAGGTGTTGTAACCATATCCAGCCTTAAACCCGGCGACCAAGCAGCCATAAAAAATTTGTACACACAGTAGGGTGCCATAAAGTTTAAGAAAATAGCTTTGTAATGGGACTAAACTGATAGGATCAGGTTTTTTGATCTTTAAATATTGATAATAAATAACTACAAGTACCGACAGCGCTGAAAAAAAATGCACCGCTAGCATGTAGGGGCTCACATGTGGTTTGGTATTCAACCCGGTCTTAACCATCAGCCAGCCTATTAAGCCTTGTGAGGCAATCAGAGCGGCTAATAAAAGCACTAATCGTCCGCTGACCATTTTTTTTCTCCAAAGTATAAGTCCGGGAATGAGTACGAAAAGAAAAATAACTCTTCCTAAAAGCCGGTGTGTATACTCCCATAAAAAAATATTTTTATAATCCTTAAGTTCAAAATGAGAATTAATCTGATTGTATTCTGCGGAGCTTTTGTACAAATTAAACTGAGTTTGCCAGGCTTCTTCATTCAATGGTGGAATGATGCCTGAAATTGGCCGCCACTCAACGATTGAAAGTCCCGAACGAGTCAGACGTGTAATGCCGCCAACAGATATCATAATAAGCACCAAGGCACAAAGCCCCAGCAGCCACATTTTTTTTAGTGCATCGTAATTTTCTGACATAAAATTAATAATTTAATTGTGCAGAGCCCACGGCGCCGGTAAAGGTCAATATGGCGGGTTTGTTTTCCACAAGTGAAGTAGCTACAGGGAAGCTGATAACATAAGGAGTCGACCAGCGGTTATGGTAGGGGTATAAAGCCTGAATTTC
>JBBTEQ010000155.1:0-5709 GCA_038042235.1 Bdellovibrionota bacterium
TCAGGATGTACGCAAACAGCAGTATCACCCAGCATGGTTTCCGGGCGGGTTGTCGCAATAGTTAAAAACATTTCAGTTCCATCAATAGGATAATTAATGTGATACATCGTGCCTTTAATTTGTTGGTGCTCTACTTCTAAATCTGAGATAGCCGTTTCTAAAGGTCCACTCCAGTTAACTAACTTAAGTCCTTTGTAAATAGCTTCTTTATTATAAAGAGTTACGAAAACTTTTTTTACGGCTTCTGACACCCCATCATCAAGTGTAAATGTGGCGCGCTCCCAATCGCAAGAGTCGCCCAAACGGCGCATTTGATTATAGATGCGATCTCCGTATTCGCTTTTCCATTTCCAGATTTCTTCGACAAATTTTTCACGGCCCAGTTGATGACGTGTAATATTTTTTTTCTTCAATTCTTTTTCGACTACGGATTGAGTAGCTATGCCGGCATGATCCGTTCCTGGCAACCACATTGCATTAAAGCCACTCATGCGTTTCCAACGAACTAGTAAATCTTGAATAGTGTGATCAAGCGCGTGGCCTAGATGTAAAAAGCCTGTAACATTGGGCGGAGGTAAAATAATAGAAAATGGAGGTTTAGTGGATTGGTCCTGTGATTTGAAATAACCGGACTCTTCCCACCATTTGTAGATTTTGGATTCAACGTCCTGCGGATTATAACGATCGGCTAAAGTTTTCATATTAAATCTCTATAATATTTCATATTAATAGATTATCAGACCTGGTTGCGCTCAGTCACCATTTGCTGGTATCCGCCATCAACAACGTAGACGTTTGTATAAGCCAGTTTTTCTAATTCTTGAGCTAGTTTTAAGGAGGCAGAAGCATCAGCGCATAATAATACAATCGCATAGTCTTTTGGCGATTGTTTTTCGGTTAAAATTGAGAGGATATGATTTTGGTCTGTCATAATCTGGTAGGTCTCTAAATGCATTTTGTTTATGCTGCTGTACCATCCCAAAAGACTTTCACTCATATTAAAAAAAATAAAGGGAACCCGGTTGTTGATCAGATTATCGAATTGATAGAAATTAATTTTGTTGTGCATTTGGAGTCTTGTCCGAAGCTTTTTGTCCGGCATTTGGTATTTCGTTGAATATAGTAATAACCACAAAAAGCGCGATCATTGTCATTGAGGCCGATAAAATAAAAGGAGACACAATATTAAGCGAACCAAAAAGCATTCCACCTATAGCAGGGCCAATAATGCGGCCAAGAGAGGCCATGCCTTGAGTTGTGCCAAGCGCGGCTCCTTGCTCATTGGAGTCAGTCAAAAGTGAAATGGCACCCAATGTTGCTGGAGTAACAAAGCCAACGCCTAAGGCCAGTAGAGTCTGAGCTAGTGCCAGAACATAAATAGATTGTGAGATAGCAATTCCCGATAATCCCATGGTCATTAAAATAAGCCCGGTTCGTAAAACTTGTTTTTCACCTAATTTAGGAATGAGTCTGCGCACAAGATAACCTTGAGTAAACACAATCATAAGACCAATATAGGCAAAACCAAAACTAACTTCTTTTATTCCCCAATTAAATTTTTCTTTGGTGAATAAAACCAGCGTGGCTTCCATTGAGGACATTGCCAGTGAAGAAAGAAAAAATACAAAAACAAGTGGGCCCACAGTAGGCACTTTGAAGAACCTTGTGATCTCTGCAAAACGACCTAATTTTTTAACAGTAAATTTTGTTATGTCATGGGTTTCTTTTAAATATTTTGTAGCAAACAGGAAAGTAATCAAACAAAGTAATGATACAAAATAAGAACTGAAACTGGTTTTAAAGTAAGGATCAGCTGAAAGATATTCGCCCCAGATTGTGAGTCCACCGCCAATGGCAGGACCGAATAAAAAACCAAGTCCAAAAGCCGCACCTATGAGTGCCATACCTTTAGATCTTTCATTTGCAGGCGTGATGTCTGAAATATAAGCTGATGCCGTTGAGATTGAAGCTCCGAAGAAGCCTGATAGAATTCTGGCTACAAACAGTAATTCGATTGAGCGGGCTAGGGCAAACAGCAAATAAGCAAAAACCTCACCGAAAAGACAAATGAGCAGAATAGGGCGCCGACCAAATTTATCACTCAGATGTCCCCAGAACGGAGAAAAAATAAATTGCATCAATGAATAAACAGAAAGCAATAATCCAATTTGAAAGGCAGAGGCTCCCATTTGAGCACTTAAAATTGGAATAATGGGTATAATTATTCCAAAACCCAGTAGATAGATAAACACTGTTAAAAAAATGATAATTAAAGGTTTTTTTTCACTGGGTAAATTAAACATAACTCGACCTTTGGCTGCTGCAATCCTATTTCAACTTAGATACAATGATAATGCTATGAAAAAGCTTTTTTTGCCAATAATAATTCTTTGCACATTTTTAACGCCTCAATTTGGTTTGGCTGCCGGAATGGCCGTTGATGTCTACAGAGCATTTACACCGAGTCGTTTTGATGTGTACTTAGATACAAAGTATTTTAAAACAAGCTCTAATTTTGGACGCAGTGGGGAAAAACAGGCTTTACCTGCAAACTCAAGCCTACAGGCTGTTAATCTGCAGACCGCCGCGCGCTATGTTTTATTTAATGATACAGGTATCTTCGGCGGACTTAATTTTGGCAATGTTGAAAGCAATAATGGAATCACCGCCAGAACGAATTCACGTTTAACTAATATTTCCGCGGGACTGGATTACCAGATAGTTCAGTCGAGTAGTTGGTCTTTATTTACAGAGGTCGCCTATGTTTATTCCAACGAACGTATCGATCTTAATCAAGATTCGGCCCTTGCCTCGGATGGTGCCAGTGAATTCGCAGCGCAGCTTGTGGGAATTATCAGATCACAGAATTTTCGCAACTTTGCAAGAATCGGGTATGATTATCGGACAGAGGGTTTGTCGCACTTGTTGTTATACGGTTTCGGTAGCGAATATCTAATTGGCGACTCCAGCGCCGGAGTAGAGTTTGCGGGACTGAGCTCTGTGAAAGATGACCAGCAAACGAATACACCACTTATACGCGAGACGCTGACCAGTCGGGTAAATGCTGGCAGTAAAAAATATTTTTCTATCAATCCGAATTCGCTGGAGACTCATCTGTATTACTCTTACGCTTTCAACCCGGACCTTAGCTTTAAATTAAGTTTGGGAACCACCATTGTTGGTTCGAATTCTGCAGATGGTAATTTTGTAGGATTAGCTTTTAATTGGGGTTTTGGCGGGGAGACCGTTCGTAATTCTAATAGTGGGTTAAAAAAACAACCTCCAAAAATTATTAATAATTCTGTTGTGCCAGAGAATCAGCCCGGCTTTCGGGTTGAAACTGACGACGGTGTGAATCAGGATCTTTTCAAACAGGCAGAACCAATTAAGCCGAAAAAATAAAAACTTTGTTAATGTTTACGCCATATCCATATCAGGCAAAGACATTTTCGGCATAAATTGCTGTCCTTGATCAAGCAAAGACAAATGCGCCTGCACCATGGCTTTAAGATTGGCCTCGAACTGCATACGGGTTCTTTTGAGCTCTGCAACTTCTGTATAAACTTTTTTAAGTGAATCTTTGGCATCTCTGGTGATGAGCTCAGCTTTTTGATGAGCATCGTTGATGATCAGCTTTGATTCGCGTTCGGCATCCGCGCGCATTTTTTCTGCCATTTGTGAAGCTGAAGAAATTGTCGCTTTTAGTACCTGGTCGCGATCTTTGTATTCTAGAACGACTAATTCTTTTTCCTTAATGGCTTCGCGTAGTGCATTTCGCTCTTGCAAAAGTGCATCAAACTGCGCACCAATAATGGTAAGAAAGTCAGCCACCTCATCTTGATCATAGCCCATCATTTTTCTTTCAAAGGTTTTATGTGCGATTTCTGATGGATAATGTTTCATAACAGTTCCTCCTGAACAAATTAAGAGATCAAATAAATTAGACCAACTTTAGTATAGGATATTTTTTCCCAGTCTTCTATAATAACGCTATATCGCGCTTGTCGCACTGGACCTTAGGCTTGTTTAAATAGTTCGTGGGTCAGTCTCGGTCTTTGTTACTCATGGTTTTAGCCTTATTACTTTTTTGGTCATTACAATTGCACATTTTCAGCCGCATGGTTGCGGTATTCAATACAAGACAAGCCTATAAATATCAAAGACGCCAGCCGGAAAATTCGCTGCTTTATCGGACGATAGAAACCTATTGGCCGCTATTTATTAAAGAGCAAGCCCGGGTAAATAAAAAACTTCCACTGTTTATTCATCAGGAATTCGACGATTACCTTAAGTGCGGCATTACGGAATTCGGATTTGTTCGAACCTACTGCTACCAATGTCAGTATTCAGGAATGGTGGCCTTTTCGTGTAAACGCAGGGGATTCTGCCCCAGTTGCTCGGGGCGGAGAATGAACGATGAGGCCCATCACATCACCAAAAACGTAATACCAGAAATCACAACCAGGCAATGGGTGCTGTCATTTCCGTTTAAGATCCGATATTTACTTGCGCATAACCAAAAATTAACAAACGAACTGCTAAAAATATTTGTTCGAACTATCGAATCTTATCAAAGAAAACGTATACAAAACAAAAACGCAAAAATCGGGGCTGTAACATTCATACAAAGATTCGGTTCAGCATTAAATCTTAATGTACATTTTCATACGTTAATAACGGACGGGGTTTACATACTACAAAAAGATCAAACCTATGCATTTCAGCGGCTGCCACATCCCACGCACGAAGAATTAAAACTGCTTGTAGATAAAATTAAAATCAAAATTGAACTAAAAATTAAAAAACTAAATCTAGAACATACTGAGCAAATGCCGTTCGAAGAAGAGTCTCTTGATGATATATCACAACTTTCGATTACACAGAAAGCGGCCTATGGTGATAGGCAAGGGAGGCTACTAAAACAATACGGTATCAAATCTTTCGAAGCCGATCCTGAAAACCATGACCCCACAACGGCAAATAATTCAGGCTACAGCTTAAATGCCCGGGTATGGATCGCTAGCAACAAAAGAAAAAAACTCGAGCAAGTAATACGTTATATGGCCAGGGGCCCGATCGCACAAGAAAGAATGACCGAGACCTATACCGGCCAAATTCTTTACAAACTTAAAACGCCTTGGCGTAACGGCGTTACACATTTTAGCTATTCAGGTCTTGATTTCATAGCACGGTTAGTAGCTTTAATTCCGCCACCGCGCATGAATATGATTCGCTATCACGGAGTTTTTGCACCGAACTTTAAAAACCGAAGTAAAATTGTACCAGCAAAGAAAATACAAATTGAAAAAACGACAGAAAGTATAATAAGTCCGAAAATCAAAAGTGAACGCCTAAGATGGGCCGAAATGTTAAAAAAAACTTTTCAGGTTGACGTGACAGTTTGCCCAAAATGTAACGGGCGGCTTGAACAAATTGCTGTTATAAAAAGTAGAACAGCGGCGATGGCTATTTTGAAAAGCCTAAATCAGAGCACCCAATTTAAACCGAAGAACCCATTAACAACAGGGCCGCCTGAACTTACAGGCTACGAGAATGAAATTGATCAGCGCAATGATGATTGGTGAGGCAATCTCCAAGCGGGAGGCTTTTGTCAAAAATCAGTCAAAGTGAAAAAACCTGCTTTATTTTACCAGTAAATAGAAAAATCTAGGCCCAAAGTCCTGTGAAACATAAAAGGACTTATCGGGT
>JBBTEQ010000156.1:0-7790 GCA_038042235.1 Bdellovibrionota bacterium
TTTATTATTTTTGCCAGTTCCATAAGTGCATTTTCGTCGGCTTCATCTAATAATTCTCCCGAGTTTTTAAGTAATATCCCATAGGACTAAGAAACCAGCCAGAGTCCCATTAATAGACCAACAGCCGAATCTATCCATACTATACCAGTTGCACCAACCAAAAGTAGCCCGGTCATCACACCGACCGTAGTTAGTACATCCGCCATAATATGCTTGCCGCTTGCTTTAAGTGCTTCAGAATTCCATCTTTTTCCGTAGTACACCAAAAAAAGTGAGGCTATCAAATTTAAAACCGTGGCCGAGATCAAATAAAGATTACCTTCTGACAGGTTTTGCAATTTGTTCTCAATAAAAAAAGATTCGACAGAACTAAAAATGATAGCCAGTGCGGCAAAAAATATCAGCCCGCCCTCAAAGGACGCAGAAAAATATTCGAACTTGCCGTGCCCATAAGGGTGCTCTTCGTCTGCAGGTTCCGCCGCCATCTTCACTGCATAAAGCGCAACTAAAGCCGTAACAACATTGATAACCGTTTCAAGTGCATCAGATAAAACTGAAATAGAGTTTGTTGCATAATAAGCTTTTGCTTTTAAAATTAACACCACGAGGCTTATTATAAGTGAAAAAAAGGCGGCAACCATAGTTTTGGGCAGATTCATTTTATTGTTTGGATTCTGATTATTCATCTATTGGTGATATGCCACTAATTGAGCTAACTGTCTTGCTTTTTTTAAGCTGTCTTTATTTTTTTTTCAAAAATATTCATAATGGCAGACTTTTCAATCCGGCGCGCTGAATGCTCTGCTTGCACGTTAATATCATAGCAAACAACCCGGTTGCGCCCGCGCTGTTTGGCTTCGTAGAGGGCCATATCAGCCCTTCTGACGAGCTCCTTGGCTGGTAACTCCTCATGCAACTGACTAGTTGCAAATCCGATCGACAAGGTCAGATTCATCGAATCCGTGCCCTGTGTGAACGTCATTTGTTCTACTTTTTTTCGTAATCGTTCACAAAACATCTCAATCCCGGCCAGCGGAACCTCAGAAAGAACAATTAAAAATTCATCACCGCCGTACCTTGCCGGTATATCCACAGTACGAGTTGAGGCTTTTATAATTTTACCAACCTCAGAAAGTATGTAACTACCGAATAAATGATCATGACCATCATTAACCAGTTTAAATTTATCCATATCAATCATAACCACGCTTACTGTGCGCTTAAAGCGTTTACCGCGTTCCATCTCAAACTCAAGTTTTTGGTAAATAGAACGCATATTAAATAAACCTGTGAGATCATCAATTTCAACAAGTTCCTTCAATTCTCGATTAGCCGCGAGTAGCTCTTCTTTGGCATCCATAAAGCGCAGCTGTGAACGCACACGTGCCAAAAACTCAAGCGGAATAAATGGAGATGCAATATAATCACTGGCCCCCAAGTCTAAACATTGTGTGACGCGGTCAGTGGCCTTATTTGCAGAAACGACAATCAATGATGTTGAATCTAAACAGCCTTGCAATGAATTTAAATATTCAAGTCCATCTGTCTTTGCAAAATCAGGGTCGACAATAATCATCTGCGGCTTCCAGTAATTTAAAAACTCCGAAGCCTCAGTCGGTGAGGTCAAACCGCGCACATCATAGCCTTCCCACCTCAATGGCTCTAACATAAGTTCAAGTGTTTCTGGGTCTTCATCTAAAACCAGAATTGGCCTGTGCTTGGGATCTTTTTTCATCATAATACTTATCGGCATTATTGAGAAAAAATGAAGCAAAAAAGGTGTTTTTAAGCGGCATATTGAGAGGTTTTAACTGTCTCAATATAGGATTTGCATTATTAGATTTACACAGGCAAAGGCTAGGCATTAAGATTTTAGCCTATGAAACACTCTGAGATCGAATCTAAATGGCAAGGGATCTGGCAGCAAAAACAGGCCTATAAGGCCGAAGACAACTCTACTAAACCTAAGTACTATGCCCTAGATATGTTCCCCTACCCCTCAGGGTCTGGTTTGCATATGGGACATATTGCCTCTTACACACCTGCCGATATCGTTTCCCGCTATAAAAGAGCCAAAGGTTTTAATGTTTTACACCCTATGGGGTATGATGCCTTTGGTCTTCCAGCAGAACAATACGCCATTCAAACCGGAGTTCATCCTTCCATCACAACCGCAAAAGCCATCGAAAGCTTTCGCGTTACTTTAACTCGATATGGTTTTAGTTTTGACTGGTCCCGCGAAATTTCAACTTGCGAGCCCAATTATTACAAATGGACGCAATTTATATTTTTAAAGCTTTTTGAAAAAGGTTTAGCCTACCAAAAAGAAGTACCGGTGAACTGGTGCCCGGCCTTAAAAACAGTTTTAGCCAATGACGAAGTTGTCGATGGAAAATCCGAACGCGGCGGACACCCGGTTGTGCGCATGCCGATGAAACAGTGGATGCTAAAAATCACCGATTACGCCGAAAGACTTTTAAATGATTTAGATAAATTAGACTGGCCCGAAAGAACCAAAGAAGGCCAACGCAATTGGATCGGAAAGTCTGAAGGCGCAGTTATTAAATTTAAAATTCAAAGCTCTGCTGTTGATACTTTATCTGATGACGCTTTAGAAATTTTCACCACCCGCCCCGATACTATTTTTGGAGTGAGCTTTATGGTGCTGGCACCCGAGCATCCTTTAGTCAAAAAAATCATGTCAGCTGAACAAAAAAATAAAATTCTTGATTACATCCAAAACACGGCAAAAAAATCTGAAGTGGATCGCAAAGCCAGCACCGAAAAAACCGGCGTTTTCACTGGCGGTTATGCCATTAACCCTCTCAGTAATAAACCAATTCCCATCTGGATCGCTGATTATGTGATGTTGGATTACGGCACCGGAGCCATCATGGCCGTTCCCGGACATGATGAACGCGATTTTGAATTTGCCCAAAAATTTCAATTACCAATTGTGCGCGTACTTGAATCTGAAAGCGATCTGCCCTTTACCGGAGACGGCAAACTTTGTAATTCTGACTCAGAAAAAATCTCACTGAATGGTTTATCAAAAACAGAGGCCATTCAAAAAACCTTGCAGTACTTAGAAAAATCTGGGCTGGGTAAAAAACAAATTCAATACAAACTACGCGACTGGCTTTTCAGCCGTCAGCGCTACTGGGGCGAACCCTTCCCGATTTTGCACTCAAGCGATGGAACAATTAAATCCGTTCCGCTTGATGAACTTCCTGTGGTTTTACCACAAGTCGCAAGTTTTGAGCCTTCTGACTCGGGTGAATCTCCTTTAGCCAATAATAAAAAATGGATTCAGTACAATGAGAATCTACGACGCGAAACGGACACCATGCCCGGTGCCGCCGGATCTTCGTGGTATTTTTTGCGCTATACGGACCCACATAATTCCGAAGCGCCATACTCGCAAAAAATGGTAAAATACTGGATGCCAGTGGATTTATATGTGGGTGGGGCCGAACACACGGTAGGACATCTTCTGTATTCAAGATTTTGGACCAAAGTTCTTTTTGATTGCGGCCTATCTCCGGTGGATGAACCCTTCAAAAAACTAGCACACCAAGGAATGATTTTAGGCCCTGATGGGGAAAAAATGTCCAAGTCCCGCGGTAATGTGATCCCGGCAGATGAGGTGGCCAAAGATTCTGGTGTGGATGCTTTAAGATGTTTTGTTTGTTTTTTAGGCCCGATGGATAAAGACAAACCCTGGAATTCAAATGGTATCGACGGCGTAAAGCGCTTTTTGGATCGCTTAACTCGTTTGGCTATCAATGAAGCAACCGGTGAGTGTATTGCCACCGATGCCGAACTTCCTCCCGAAGTTGAGAAAAGTTTACATAAAAGTATTAAAAAGATCTCTGAAGATATTGAGGCTTTGAGCTTTAACACCTGCATCAGCCAAATGATGATCTTAGTAAATGAGCTTTATAAATTTGACTGTAAATCTAAAAAAGTCTTGCTTCCCTTTGCCCAGTTATTGCAACCCTTTGCTCCCCATGTAGCTGAAGAGCTTTGGAGTAAACTGGGCGGAGAAGGCCTTGTGGTGAGCGCGCCTTGGCCGCAATATAAGCCAGAGCTTTGCACAGACGATGTGATCACCTTGGGTGTTCAAGTAAATGGCAAAATGCGCGGAACCATACAAATTGCAGTCGATACCAATGAAGCTAATGCGGTTAGCGAGGCCCTTAAGCTTGCCACTGTAGCCTCTGCATTGGCTGGCAAAGCCCCGACTAAAATTATTTACAAGGCTGGAAAAATTTTAAACTTAATTATTACTTAATTGTTGCTTGCATGCTCATATAAGAAACTGTAAACGATTATCATAAAATAATAATTTTTTGGGAGGCCCCAATGAGTTTAGAGTCAAATACCACACCACACACACTAGCTAATACACAGGTTAATTCTTTAGCTGGCTCAGTAGCGAGTTCAATGAAGCCACCTACTCACGCTTTTGATAAAAAAAAATTAGCGGCTTGGTCTGTTGAAAACAGCGCTCAGGTTTATGGTATTAATAACTGGGGAAACGGCTACTTCAGAATAAATGACGCCGGCAATGTGGCTATCACTCCTAAAGGACTCAAAGGCCCATCTGCAGATCTTTTTGAATTGACTCAGGAATTACAAGATCGCGGTATCCGCGTTCCGATTATGATACGTTTTCCAGATATAATTAAAGAACGGGTTCATTTACTTTACGCCTGTTTTCAAAAAGCTTTTGTCGATCACAACTATAAAGGACGCTACTGCGGAGTTTACCCGATCAAGGTCAACCAGCAACGCCATCTTGTGCAAGAGCTCGTTAAATACGGAAAAGAAGTTAGCTTAGGTTTAGAATGCGGTTCTAAACCCGAACTACTTGTAGTGCTTTCCATTATGGATACACCAAATGGTGTTATAATCTGTAACGGATTTAAAGATGCCGAGTATGTTGAAACGGCTTTGTTAGCGCAAAAAATTGGGCGTGAAATTATTATTGTCGTTGACCGTAAAGACGAATTAAAACTTATTACCGACGCGGCAAAAAAACTGAATATCAAACCTAAGATCGGTTTCAGAGCTAAACTCAATACTCAGGGCGCCGGTAAATGGGTTGATTCAGCAGGTGCAAGGTCTAAATTCGGGCTCACAGCAATTGAAATTGTTGAGGGTTTGGAATTTCTAAAAAAACAAAATATGCTCGACTGCCTTGAACTGCTTCACTATCATATCGGCTCACAAGTTCCATCGATTCAAAGTATTAAATCCTCTCTAAAAGAAGCGGCTCGGTTCTACACTGAGTTGCATGCTTTGGGCGCCAAGCTTAAGTACATCGATGTGGGTGGCGGTCTGGGCGTTGATTACGACGGCACCGGTTGGTCCGATTCTTCTATCAATTACTCAGAGCAAGAATATGCTAATGATGTTGTTTCTACATTACAAACTCTGTGCGACGAAAAAAATGTCCCGCATCCAAATATCGTAACCGAATCTGGCCGCGCCTTAGTCGCTCATCACTCGGTGCTGGTCTTCAATGTTATGGGTGTAAATAATCTTTTCAGACAGGATCCTCCAACTTCTGCAGTAAAATCAGATCCAGCCATCATGCAAGAACTTCAGTATATTTATGAAAAATTAAATACTGAAAATATCAACGAATGTTTCAACGACTTAATGCAGTCTAAATCTGAAACATTAAATTTGTTCACCTACGGCGTTCTGAACTTAACTCAACGAGCTTGGTGTGAAAGCATGTTCTTTGCCATCGCCACTAAAATGCTAGGCATGGCGCAATCCATTCCCGATTGCGAGGACATCGTTTCGGAGCTTCGCGAAACACTTTGCGATACTTACTTCTGTAATTTTTCAGTCTTCCAATCGGTTCCCGATTCTTGGGCTGTAGGACAACTGTTTCCAGTCATGCCAATTCATAATCACAAACTTGAACCTTGCCACGAGGCCACTTTAGCTGATTTGACATGTGATTCAGATGGTAAAATTGAAAAATTTATTGATCCTGAATCAGGAGAAGTTAAAAAAACTTTAAGAGTTCATCCATTCAAAGAGGGCGATGCTCCTTATTACTTAGGCGTCTTTTTAACGGGAGCTTATCAGGAAATCTTGGGCGATTTACATAATTTATTCGGCGACACCGATGCCGTACATATTTCGATCAATGAATCAGGTTACACTGTTGATCATTATATACCGGGCGACACTGTAACAGAAGTTTTAACTTATGTTCAATACGGTCGCGCCGATATGGTTGATAATGTCCGCCAGTTCACCGAAGAAAGTATCGCTAACGGCAACATTACAAAACAAGAAGCCAAAGCCTTGATTCGCCATTACGAAGAAGGACTTTCGGGCTACACTTATTTAGAAGAGATGGAATAGGTAGCAGCTTTTAGGTAGCTGGCACTCTTTGCTGTGCTGAGCTAAAGACTAGGCTTGTTTCAGCCGACAAGTAGGTATGACCTATGAGCAAAGCTTAAAAAATATAGAGACTTTAAAAAGCTTGGTGATGCCTTTAGATGCTCATCAGATTTTTTTTGATTTTGGTAATTTTACCGAATTTAAAATAATTTTATTAAAAAACTCTGAATCAGAAGATATTGACGATATTGTACGAGATAAATTCAGATCCAAACTTCCCTTGGCAAAAATTCTAATAACAAAGGCAGGATACGAGATTCTTTACTACCAAGACGCATTTATTAGCTATAGATTTGATTTTGCTACAAATGAGACATTAATGCATGATAGTAAAGAGTCCTTTAGAAAAAAATCAGCTACTGAGCTCGCTCTAGCAATAGATAAACTATTAGCCAAGCTTAAAAATATGTAACTTGATAAAATCGGTAAGTGTTCCGCTATATTTCTTATGCTCATTTAAAATTGCTGCAATAAAGTCTTCTAAATTTGTGAAATCACTAAAATAAACAGCGCTCCAAAGCTGTGCAGAATCCTTCTCACAAAGCAGAATTTTTTGAACATTTGATATTGCAGCATAAAGTTTTGCGCCACTTAAATCGCCTTCATCTATATAAAAATAAATTTCAGTAGTTTGGTTCTTCAATTTATTCGATTGATTCAACCTATTAATAAGTTCGAAGTACTCTTTTTTAATTAACGCATCCATAAGTTTTTAGTAATGCAAACCAAAAACCATCATTAATCAAAAGTAATTGTTTTATAAAATCGAATTACGAATTTTAATCCGACTATCCTACTGAAGACTTTGAGTCAAACGCATCGCGAACCGCTAAGCCGATATTAATAAGCAAAGTTAAAGTTAACACGAGCGCCGCTGATGGATACCATACCAACCACTCGGCCACAGTAATATACTTCTGCGCCTGATCTAAAAGCTCGCCCCAGCTTGGTGTTGGAGCTTGAAGGCCCAAACCCAAATAATCCAAAAAGGCTAAGGTAGAAATATTCAGAGCGATATCAAAGGGAGAAAAAGTCACAATCGGCGTTAGTGCGTTCGGTAAAATATGACCGAAGATCACGCGTTTATCAGAAGCCCCAAGGGCTCTGGCGGCCTCAACATATTCACGCTTACGAAGTTGTAAAAACTGTCCTCGCATATAGGTAGCGATCTTGGTCCAATCAAAAAGCGCTAAAAAAATAATTAAAACAAATAAATTCGGTGTAAAAATAGAAATAATAGTAATTAAAATCAATGTCGTAGGCATGGTTTGAATAATTTCAACTGTCCGCATCCCGACTAAATCAACTTTGCCACCAAAAAAACCGGTAACCGAGCCGATAATCACCCCGATTAAATAAGC
>JBBTEQ010000157.1:0-13438 GCA_038042235.1 Bdellovibrionota bacterium
ATAGGAGGTTTTACTAAAGCTTTAGGGCCGGTATTATGTTTAGCAAAGTATTCAGGTAAATCAGCCACCGATGCTGAAGACCACACTTTCGAGAAATTTTCAAATCCCTTAAGCGGATGATCACTTAAATAAAATCCCAAGACTTCTTTTTCATTTGATAAAGATTGAATGCGTGTCCACAGCGGGGTTTTAGCCAGCACCACAGTTGTTTCCTCCTGTGTACCCAAATCAAACAAAGAGGCCTGACCTAATTCTTTATCTTTCTGCATTTCATTAGCACGATCTAAAAATTGCGGATAACCAACTGATAATTGTGCCCGGTGATAACCGAAATCATCAAAAGCTCCAGCCTTAATCAAGTTTTCGATCACTTTTTTGTTAATTCGTTTAAGATCTACGGCATTAAAAAAATCTTCAATTGAGTTAAATTTTTTATTTTCGCTAGAGTTACGGGCTTCAAGTATGGCATCAACCGCCGTTTGCCCGACACCCTTAATCGCTCCTAGACCAAAATAAATTTCATCCTCATTTGCGGTAAATAAGTAATCTGAAAAATTAACATGCGGCGGCCTGACTATAAGCCCCCGCTTCTGCGCGTCTTTTACATATTTAACAACTTTATCGGTGTCGCCCACTTCAGTAGATAACAAGGCTGCGAAAAATTCTGCGGGATAATAATGTTTAATCCATGCCGTTTGTGCTGTGATGACTGAATAAGCTGCGGCATGGGATTTATTAAAACCATAATCTGCAAACTTGTACATGAGCTCAAAAAGCTCTTCAGATTTTTTCTGATCATGGCCGCGTTCGGTTGCACCTTTAATAAAACGGACTCGGTGTTGTTCCATCTCTTCTTTGATTTTCTTACCCATGGCTCTACGTAGCATATCTGCTTCACCTAGAGAGTAGCCCGAAATCAACGAGGCAATACCCATAACCTGCTCTTGATAAACCATAACGCCGTAGGTTTCGCCTAAAACTTTTTCTGTTTCAGGCAGTAAATATTCAACAGGGCTTTCTCCATTTTTACGCTTAGTAAAATCAGGAATATTGGCCATAGGCCCGGGACGGTATAATGAGGTGATCGCATAGATATCCGCAAATACCGAAGGCTTTATTTTACGGGTGGCATCTGTAATTCCTTCACCTTCAAATTGAAAAATCCCTGCGGTGTCGCCTCTTGATAATAATTCATAAATTTTAGAATCATTAATATTAATGTCTCGTTCGACAATATTAATACCCCGATTTTTCTTAACAATTTTTAAAGCCTGGTTGATATGAGTTAATGTTTTAAGCCCTAAAAAATCGAATTTAATCAGACCGATCTTTTCGGCATACTTCATATCATACTGAACGACATTCTCATCATCAGCACCCTTATACATCGGGGCATGTGCGGTCAGGTTACCATCTGCAATGATAACACCGGCGGCATGAATTCCAGCATGCCGAACCATACCCTCTACCTTTAACGCCAAACCGATTAAAGTATCTACCGTGGGATTTTGTTCCATCATTTCACGGAGACGAGGTTCGGCTTCTAATGATGCAGTTAACGTAATTCCTAACTTATCTGGAATCAGCTTTGACACTGCATCCACATCAGCAAATGTCATACCCAGAACACGTCCCACATCTTTAATGGCCGCTCGCGTTTGCAGTTTTCCATAGGTAATAATTTGTGAAACTGATTCAGGTCCGTATTTTTGAGTTACATATTGAATAACTTCTTGTCTTCGATCCTGGCAAAAATCGATATCAAAATCCGGCATAGATACACGTTCAGGATTTAAAAACCTCTCAAAAAGAAGAGCATAGGTGATAGGATCTAAATCAGTAATACGTAAACTATAGGCCACCAGAGATCCCGCTCCTGAACCCCGCCCCGGTCCCACTGGAATATCATTATTTTTAGCCCAGTTAATAAAGTCCATGACGATTAAAAAATAACCGCTAAAACCCATTCGATCAATTACACCTAATTCAAAATCTAACCTATCAAAATATTCATTCTTTCGATCATTCGAAATTTTATCTTCGGTAAATCTTCTTTCAAGCCCTAATTTTGAACGATATTTAATTTCTTCTAAAACCGTACGTCCAGCTTCTGTCGGGAAACTTGGTAAATGATAAATGGCCTTACCTTTATCATCTTTTAATTTAAATTTAATATCGCAACGAGTGGCAATTTCAAGCGTATTGCTAACAGCCTCAGGAATATCTTTAAATAAATTCTGCATTTTATCTGCAGATTTAAAATAAAACTCTGAACTACCCAATTGATGTCTTGAATCGTCAGATAATGTTTTATTTGAACCTATGCAAACAAGGACTTCTTGCGCAATTTGATCATCAGCACTGATGTAATGCACATCATTTGTTGCCACCACGGAAACTTTTAAAATTTTAGAGGCTTCAAGTATAAATTTATTAACTGCATCCCATTCCGGGCGGGTTTTACACATTTCTAGATACAAACGATCATCGAATATTTCTTTAAGTTCTTTAATTCTTTTTAGGGCCGCATCCGGTCCTTCTTTTAAAAAGGTATCCGCAACTTCACCGCGTAACCCACCGGTTAAACAGATTAAATTAGAATTATGTTCCTTCAGCACTTCGTTATCGATACGAGGCTTCCAGTAAAAGCCCTCTTGATAACCGATCGAACTGAGTTTACATAAATTCTGATAACCTGAAATATTCTGCGCCAGTAATACTAATTTTCGAGGCCCCAAAGAAATTTCAGAAAATTTTTGATTGGGATCCTGCTTTTTTTCAAGCCGTGAATGCGGAGCCATGTAGGCATCAAGCCCCAGTATAGGCTTTACAGCTTTATCCATGCAGGCAAAATAAAACTCAATGGCTGCGAACATATTTCCGTTGTCAGTTAAAGCCGCTGCTGGCATTTGATACTTGGCAGCTGAGGCTGCAATTGCTTTAATTCTGCAAGCTGCTTCTAACAGTGAATATTCAGAATGTGTGTGAAGATGAACAAAGCTCATCAACTACTCCCACTCAATTGTTGCAGGAGGTTTACTGCTTACATCATACACAATGCGATTAATACCGCGAACTTGATTAGTTATATCATTTGATACTTTTCGCATAAATTGAGATTCAAAGTCGTACCAATCAGCCGTCATGCCATCAACTGAAGTTACCGCGCGTAGTGCGAGTACATTTTCATAAGTTCTTCCATCGCCCTGCACACCCACCGTTTGCACCGGCAATAACACACAGAAGGCCTGCCAAATATTATGATACAAATTTTCGCGTTTTAATGAATCAATAAAAATGGCATCGGCTTTTTTTACGATGGACAACTTCTCACGGGTGACTTCGCCCATAATACGAATGGCAAGCCCTGGCCCCGGAAACGGATGACGAGAAATAAACTCATGCGCAAGTCCAAGATCTTCACCCAACCTGCGGACCTCGTCTTTAAATAAGTTGCGTACTGGTTCCACTAACTTGAGTTTCATTTTTTCAGGTAAGCCGCCCACATTATGATGGGATTTAATAGTATGGCTTCCACCTACTGAGGAGACGCTTTCAATAACATCCGGATACAAAGTTCCCTGCGCTAAATATTTAATTTTATCTTTAAAAATGCTGAGTTCTTTATTTATTGTTTCTTCAAAAACCTGAATAAATAATTCGCCAATTTTTTTACGTTTTTTTTCAGGATCGCTGAACCCGCTCAAAGCAATACTAAATTTATCTTCAGCATCAACACCGACTACATTCAAACCTATTTTTTTATAGGCACTCATGACATTTTCAAATTCATGCAGTCTTAATAAGCCGTTATTCACAAAAACACAGTGAACTCGTTCAGCCCCCAAAACTTTAGTCAGCAAAGTCGCCACAACAGATGAGTCCACTCCACCACTTAAGGCACAAAGTACATGCGTGCCCTCTTCGACAGAAGTTCTGACATACTTTTCAGCCGCCGCTAAAACTTGTTCATGTTTCCAGCTAGGCGCGGCCTTACACCAATTTGCAAAAAACTTTAAAAACTCGGTACCATATTCTGAATGCGAAACTTCGGGGTGATACTGTAGCCCCATAAATCTGCCAGTAGATTGATTTGATATGAACCCGGCTATATGTTCTGCGGATCGCAAAAGCTCATGGGCTCCAGCAGGGATTTTTGTAACCACGTCTCCGTGGCTCATCCAAATTTTATGAGTGAGTGGCCATCCCATCTTAAGTTCTTGATGAACCGACTTGGTCCACGACACTTCTGTAAGGCCATATTCTCGAGTTGTGCCTTTTTCTACTTTTCCGTCAAGTTGATGTGCGATCAACTG
The DNA here is from genome assembly GCA_038042235.1 of Bdellovibrionota bacterium. GTDB lineage: Bacteria > Bdellovibrionota > Bdellovibrionia > Bdellovibrionales > Bdellovibrionaceae > Pseudobdellovibrio. The sequence continues at coordinate 4,317 of JBBTEQ010000157.1, forward strand.
CATGCCGTAACAAATTCCTAATACCGGCGCAATACTCAAAAGTTCTTTTACATCCCGCTTGGGGCTGCTTTCATCATAAACAGAATTCGGGCCACCACTTAAAATAATTCCATCGGGATTAAATTTTTTAATATTTTCTAAAGACTCATTATAAGACTTAATTTCAGAATAATAGCCCAGTTCTCGCAAGCGCCTGGCAATAAGCATCGTCACCTGTGAGCCAAAATCGAGAATTAAAAAACCCTGCTTTACACTACTCAAAATATCATCCTTATTCTAAACGATAGTTCGGCGCTTCTTTAGTTATACTCACATCATGCACATGGGATTCTTTCAAACCCTGCCCAGTGATTTGTACAAATTTAGCTTTTGCCTGTAACTCTTCTATATTGCGCGCGCCTAAGTAACCCATACCTGATTTTAATCCGCCAACAAGTTGATGAATAATACCGCTGGCATTTCCTTTATAGGGAACTTTACCTTCGATTCCTTCAGGTACTAATTTATCCAGATCATACGTATCCATTTGTCCATAGCGGTCTTTAGAACCTTTTTCCATGGCGCCAATGGAACCCATTCCTCGGTACATTTTATAAGTACGTCCTTGATACAATATCGTTTCGCCGGGAGATTCTTCTGCTCCTGCTAATAAATTACCTATCATCACTGTATTAGCACCCAGAGCCAGCGCTTTAGCAATGTCGCCTGAAAATTTAATCCCGCCATCGGCTATAATAGTTTTTTTATATTTTTTTGCGCTAGCAGCACACTGCATGATGGCAGAAATCTGTGGAACACCAACACCAGCCACAACACGCGTGGTGCAGATACTACCCGGACCAACTCCAACTTTAACAACATCAGCGCCGTTTTTAATAAGCTCTTCTGTGCCTTCGGCTGTGACCACATTACCCGCTACAATAATAACGTCTTTATATTTTTCATGAACGTGTTTCACCATACCGATAACATTTTTTGAATGCCCATGGGCTGTATCAATACAAATAATATCGGCTTTAGCTGCCACCAAAGCCTCAATCCGCTCAAATGAATCGGCACCCACACCTACAGCAGCACCTGCGACTAAACGACCTTTAGAGTCTTTAGTGGCCTGTGGATAAGCTTCGGCCTTTTCAATATCTTTAATGGTGATAAGACCTTTTAAGCGGCCCTCTTTATCAACTACAGGTAACTTTTCAATACGATGTTTTTGCAGAATCTTTTTAGCCTGATCTAAAGTAGTACCTTCACTGGCGGTAATTAAATTATCTTTAGTCATAATATTCTTAATTGGTTGATTCACATTGGTTTCAAAACGTAAATCACGATTAGTCAAAATTCCTACAAGTTTACCTTGAATCGTAATTGGAACTCCACTGATTGAATATTTGCTCATCACCTGCAGAGCTTCACTAACATAATGGTCTGGAGAAAGAGTAATCGGATCCTGAATCATGCCGCTTTCATATTTTTTTACTTTTTCAACTTCGAAAGCCTGAGCTTCAATAGATAAATTTTTATGAAGAATACCTAGGCCGCCATTCTGGGCCATAATTCTAGCGATTCTATTTTCAGTTACTGTATCCATGGCGGCAGAAATTAAAGGCGAGTTTAAAAATAGATCTTTTGCAAAAAAAGTTTTGGGAGTTACCTCAGTCGGTACAATATCAGAATATTGCGGAATCAGCATAATATCATCAAAAGTCAGTGCTAGTTCAAATCCGGAGTTTTTGAAATTAGAATTCATTAAGAGCCCCCTCTAAGAATTTTTTAGACACCCTGATAATGTAACTTATTTAGCTCTGCTAATATAGTTTATTTAGCCGTACTTTAATACCATGTTTTATAGAGTAAATAATTGTCGGCGGACTGCTCCAAAAAACTCAGTTCTTCATCGTTTAAGGTACGCTTCAATACAGCAGGCCTCCCCACTATCAAGGACTTGGGAGGAAACTTTTTTCCTTCAGTTACTAAGCTACCGGCCCCCACAACCGAATGCTCGCCTATTTCCGCGCCATCCATTATAATCGAGCCCATACCTATAAGACTACCGGTGCCTACTTTGCAGCCATGTAAAATTACATTATGGCCTACGGTCACACGATTTCCTACAACACAGGCATATTTACCAAAAGTTCCATGTAATACACTTCCATCCTGAATATTTGTTTCGGTACCTATAATAATAGGCATAACATCCCCGCGTAGTGTCGCATTAAACCATACAGACGTTTTAGCTCCCAAACGCACATCACCGATAATCTGCGCGCCTTCAGCAACAAAAACATCTTCTCCGAGTTTTGGGGCAAATCCTCTGGCAGTAACTAAGGGCATAAGTTTCCTACATTAAATAGTGATGAGTTTTTACTAATGAAAGTGGGTTTTGAGTTGAATTCTGAGCCCTACCAATAATTTCAGCACTCATAAGCTTAGATCTATTAATAAAATTTTGAGTTGCAAAAATCGGAACTTTCATATGAATACACAAACTCATCACCTCATCAGCTCTGAATTTCAAACTCTGGTACTGGCTATGGCCCTTCATATACACCCGCACATATTGGTGCACAGCTTTGATCTCCACAAAAACACAACGTTCTAATTTAATATCCAAACTCTTCAGTAATTTTTCTGAAAATTTGTGTGTAGTCGATTCTACAGACTGAGATGATTGAGTTAAAGCAACGCCGGCTTCAAGTTGATTAATGGGCACAGGCAAAGTTAGATCCCCCGACTTGTCTTTTAAAATCATAAACGGAAGTCCGGCATCGTTTGATAAAGACAAACCATAAGGCAAAAGCTCAATTAAATCGGCTTCTGCAAAATTTATATTTTCATCCTGAGGCTTTGAAAAAATAATATCGGCAGAAATATTAAGTTGTTGATTAAGTTGTTGATTGCTTTTGTCGGAACTCATTATTGCACTAATTCCCCTCGTAAAACATTCGGAGAGGCAAATGTAATTTTCACCGGTACAGTTTGACCGATTAAACTTTCACTACCGATAAAATAAACTAATTTGTTTTGCGTACTTCGCCCCTGGGCCTTTCCTTGCTCATTGATCTGTTCGACCAATACGCTCAGCACCTGTCCGTCATATTTTTTTGCTAATTCAAAGGCCTGTTTCTCGTGAGAATCAAATAAAGCATTGAGCCTTCTATTTTTCACTTCTTCAGGTAAATGATCGGTAAAAGCCGCGGCCTTGGTAAAGGGACGAGGTGAATACATAAAGGCGAACATGGTTTCAAAACCCACTTCTTTTACAAGACTAACAGTGTCTTCATATTCAGCTTCAGTTTCTCCGGGAAAACCAACAATAATGTCAGTTGATAAAACCAAATTCGGAATATATTTTTTCATTAAATTTATTTTATCAATATACTCTTCACGCGTATAACCGCGGTTCATACGATCTAAAATGCGCGAGTTCCCGCTTTGTGCCGGCAAGTGCACATATTCACAGATTTTATCCTGGTGATCAGCCATCACATGCATTAATTTTTCATTAAAATCTTTAGGATGCGAGGTCGTATAACGTATACGCTGTATGTCAGTATCTGTAGCTACCTTTTTTAACAAATCCGCAAAGTCTGATCCATCTTCTGATTCGTAAGAATTTACATTTTGGCCGAGTAAAGTGACTTCGCGGACTCCACGCTTAAATAAACTACGAACATCCATCAGAACATGCGAAAGCGGCCGAGATTTTTCGCGACCACGGGTGTACGGCACAATACAGAAAGTGCAAAAATTATCGCAACCCTTTGTGATGTTCACAAAAGTCGAAACTCCCGGATTACGCACCAGGGTTTCTACATGATAAGGCGCACGATGTGTAAATTTGGCATTGATCACTTTTTCTTTAGATTCAAAAGTCTGCGCCACCAGATTAGGTAAGGTGTCGATATTATCAGTACCGAAAACAAAATCTATCATCGGTTGTTTTTTGATAAGATTTTCTTTTTCCTGCTGACCCACACAGCCGCCAACGCCAATTTTCAGGTCAGGATTTTTTTCTTTTAATTTTCTATAACGACCGACCTCAGAATATACTTTGTGAACGGGTTTTTCGCGTATGGAGCACGCATTTATAATAATTAAAGAGGCCTCTTCAGGCTCTTTAACCACCGAAAAATTGGCCATTTCTAAAAGTGAATACATACGTTCGGTGTCGTTTACATTCATCTGGCAGCCATAAGTCGAAATATAAACGCCTCGGCCTTTGCCAATATCCTGATTGACTTGAGGTTTTGAAGGCTGGTTCAATATATTAATATTATCGCTATTCGATTGATTTTCGTTCATTGGGTGAGTTATAGAAACAACTCGAATTTCAGTCAACATAAGTAAGGAATTTGCTATGAATCCACGTAAAAAAGAGTCAAAAAAATGGTCGGCTATACCTTCGGAGTTAGCCAAACAGATAAAAGCTGTTTTTGAAGAAAGTTTTAGCGCCCATCTAACGGGAAAAAGCCTAAAAGTTGAGGGCCGTATCTATCCGACTGAGCTATTGATGCGCATCGGCATAAATACTAAAGGTGAACTAAGGTTTCAAAACTTCGAAGTTTCCATCGATCACAATCCGACTACTCAAGATACCATCCAAAAAATCACTGTTGCCGTTGATGCCCTTGCCAGCCTAATGGTCGATTACTTTGATAAAGAAGAAAATAATGAAATGCCTCTAACCTGGCACGAGTATCCTTTTGATAATGAAAAACTCTGGCTGCAGTTTTCAAGCACCAATTCTGATATAGAGCAGCAAGCCAACAAACTATTGGGTATCGATGAGGAAAACGCCTTGTTAGTTGAAACTCTTGAAGATATGGAAGAATTGCAAATTCCCGAAGAAGATGAAATTCCTGAAGATGAAGATATCGACACCTCAAAGCCCAAAATTTTCAGAGTTCCAACTGATAATCCAAAAGATACTGTTAAGAAAAAGAAAAAAAGCGAGATGCACTAGTTATTGTGCATGAGTCCGAATTTCTAGCTAGCTTTTAAAAACTTAATCTCAAGCTTTTGTCCGGTGGCTCCAAGAACACGAAAAAGCACATCCAAGGAGATATCACTGGTGTCTTTTTTTAAAATACGGGTGATTCTTGCTCTTGAGGTTTCTGCCTTGGCTGCAAAATCAGTAATAGTCATATGACTAATTTTAAACATCTTAATAATCTCTTCTGTAACTGCATATCGGATCTGCCACTCAATGGCCTTAGATTTTGGTAAATTCAAAGCAGAAGCAAGCTCTTCTGCATTTCTTGATATCAATGGCTTAACTTTTCTCTTAGATTTTACCATTTTACTTCTCCGATCGTTCAATTAACATTTCTTTTAATCGCTTCTGACCAGTCACTTTATTTTTTCCGTATTAAGTTTTTTAAAATATTCTGCCGTTAGTTTTTGCAATTCTTGTGCCGTTAAGTTTGGATTTAAATGAGACAGGCGAGCTTTTTTTATTGTAAAAGCATCTTTAAACATCTGATCTGCAGTTTCTAATTTTGTTTGTTTTCGTTTCACAGTAGACCTAGAAATCCCCGTCGTCATCCATGCTTGGAGCTTCGCCGATTCCTCTGATCTCATCGGCAAATGATTGCACTTCATCTTCGCTGTCGTTTTCGCTATCACTCAATGCATTTTCATCTAATTCCAACTCTTGAATAACTGATAAGAAATCTTTTTCGGTTTTAAGATCTTTTTTAATTACTTCCATGAATTTATCCGGATACCTAGATGTTAAATCTTCAATGTATTTTTCAAGTTTACCATCATTAAGAATCACCTTACGGATTTGGATTTTCTTCCAAAGTAATAGATAATGATACCGGCAGTAGACATCCACATTGGCCACTTGGTCGCAATCGCGTACTTTACAAAGCCTGCGGCCTTCAGAATCAGTTAAATAAACCTCTTCATCTTTTTTATCTAAATCTTCATCGTCATCCGTAAGCTCTAAAGCGGTATCATCTTCTTCGTCTTCAACGGCTTTTAGATCGTCTTCATATTCGGCAATCTCGCTTTCGCCGAACTCATCGTCACCGATCAAATCGGCTTCATGATCTTCCTCAGATTTTTTTTCAACTTTTTTAGATTTTGCCTTAATCTTAGGACCCTGCTTAACACTAACTTTAGTTTCAGGCTTTGCAGATTTTCCAGGCTCCTGAGCCTTTGCGTTATTTTTTGAAGAAACATCCGCTGTTTTTGCCGGTATTTTTTCTTTTTTTAAATCCGTTTTTTTAGATGCAACCAGCTTAACTGGTTTTACGGCTTTTACTTTTGCCAATACAATTGGCTTTTTAGTGGCCTTTTTGTCATCTTTTTTAACAACTTTAGCTGTTTTAGCAGGTTTAGCTTTATTTTTAGTCGGTTTTGGTGTTGGTTTTGATTTTGCCATAAATCACATTTGTTGGATTATATGAGAATAGTCAACTGCTTTAATGTTTAATTTTATTTTATTAGAACTCAGTGCTAGGATTTGTTTTTTGAAAAGGAATTTTTTATGGAAAAAGTCGTCATTGTTTCAGCTGCTCGAACTCCGGTTGCTAGTTTTCAGGGAGCTTTTGCTAACCTCCCCGCGCCAAAACTAGGTGCAATTGCCATTAAATCTGCACTTGAAAAATCAGGTTTAAGCTCAACCGATATTAACGAAGTTATTATGGGTCAAGTTTTAAGCGCAGGAGTAGGACAAGCTCCAGCTCGTCAAGCCGCACTTTTTGCTGGAATTTCAAATTCCACCCCCTGCTTAACAATAAATAAAGTTTGTGGATCGGGATTAAAAGCTGTGATGCTGGCCAGCGACAGTATACGCTTAGGTCACGCAACTATTGCGATTGCCGGCGGACAAGAGAATATGACTTTGGCTCCTCACCTTTTAGAAAATTCCCGCAGTGGTTACCGCATGGGAACTCAAACTATCGTGGACTCAATGATTAAAGATGGGCTTTGGGATCCTTATAATAATTTTCATATGGGAAATGCTGCTGAAATCTGTTCTAAAGAATTTTCTTTTTCTCGCGAAGCACAAGATGCATTTGCAATTGATTCTTACAAAAAAGCCCAAAAATCTATCGCGGATGGAAAATTTAAAAATGAAATCTGCGCGGTTACTATCGAAACTAAAAAAGGAAATATCATTATTGATACAGATGAAGAACCAGGCAAGGCGATGTTTGATAAAATGCCAAGTTTAAAACCAGCTTTTGAAAAAGACGGAACCATCACCGCAGCTAATGCTTCAAAGCTTAATGATGCAGCAGCCGCCTTAGTATTAATGAGCGAATCTGAGGCCAAAAAACGCGGGTTAAAACCCCTTGCAACAATTTTATCTTATGCCACATTTGCACAGGATCCTAAATATTTTACGACGGCTCCAGTTGGCGCTATTAAAAAGTCATTGCAGATGGCCAATTTAAAAATTGCCGAAATTGACCATTATGAAATTAATGAAGCTTTTGCCAATGTAACAATGGCCGCACAAAAATCATTAGAAATCCCCGCTTCAGTTACTAATATTCATGGTGGTGCTATTGCTATCGGACATCCGATTGGTGCCAGCGGCGCACGAATTTTAACAACACTAATACATTCATTGCATACCAATAATTTAAGACGTGGCTTAGCCACTTTATGTATTGGTGGCGGTGAAGCGGTTTCGCTAATTGTCGAAAGAAGTTAAGATGTCAAAAAAAGTCTACCCAAATGCAAAATCCGCAATAGAAGGTGTTCGAGATAATATGACTCTGCTCGTAGGTGGTTTCGGTTTATGTGGCATTCCTGAAAATTGCATCGCGGCCCTGTTTGATTCTGGTGTTAAAGGTCTTACTTGCGTCTCTAATAACGCCGGCGTGGATGATTTCGGTTTAGGTTTGTTACTGCAAACTCGTCAAATAAAAAAAATGATGTCCAGTTACGTGGGAGAAAATGCCACTTTCGAAAAACAATTTATGTCGGGCGAACTAGAGCTCGAATTCTGCCCGCAGGGAACCTTGGCAGAAAGATTGAGAGCCGGAGGCGCCGGTATTCCAGGATTTTATACGCCCACGGGTGTTGGTACAAAAATCGCCGAAGGTAAAGAGATCCGCAAATTTGATGGCCGTGATTATATCTTAGAAAAAGCCATCACTGGTGATTTTGCTTTTGTTAAAGCCTGGAAAGGCGATAAATTCGGTAACCTTATTTACAGAAAAACGGCTCGTAATTTTAATCCAATGATTGCCACCGCCGGTAAAATCACCATCGCCGAAGTTGAAGAATTAGTTGAAATTGGCGAATTAAATCCTGACGAAATTCACACTCCCGGAGTTTTTGTACAAAGAATTTTTAAAGGTACAAACTATGAAAAACGTATTGAACAAAGAACCGTTCAAAAGAGAGTCTAAAATATGCCATTAACACGAGAACAAATTGCTAAAAGAATCGCTGAAGAAGTTCAAGATGGTTATACGGTTAACTTAGGAATTGGTATACCAACCCTGGTTGCCAATTTTATTCCTACATCAAAAAGTGTTATGTTACAGAGTGAAAATGGGCTTTTGGGAATGGGGCCATTTCCAGTTGAGGGATCAGAAGATGCTGATTTAATTAATGCCGGAAAACAAACTATTACAACCACTCCAGGTTCAAGTTTTTTTAGCTCTGCAGATAGTTTTGCAATGATTCGTGGTGGTCATATTGATTTAACAGTACTGGGTGCAATGGAAGTCGACCAGGAAGGCAGCATTGCCAATTGGATGGTACCTGGAAAAATGATTAAGGGTATGGGCGGCGCCATGGATTTAGTGGCTGGCGCAAAAAATGTAATCGTTGCTATGCAACACGCGGATAAAGAAGGTAATTCTAAACTAAGAACCAAATGCACGCTGCCCTTAACCGGTGTTAAGTGTATAAAAAAAATTGTCTCTGATTTCGGTGTAATTGAAATTACTCCGAATGGTTTTGTATTGCTTGAATATGCTCCTGATATGACGGCTGAAGCCGTCTTAAAAGCCACTGAAGGTAAAATGACTATACATCCTGAATGTAAGAAGATGGTATTTTAGGTAGATTATTTAGGTAACTATTTAGGTAACAGTTCCCTTTTTGATCTACATAGCGTTCAAATAATTTAATTGGCGCAACAATTA
>JBBTEQ010000158.1:0-5404 GCA_038042235.1 Bdellovibrionota bacterium
CGGTTTAGATGCGGTTTGGATTTCACCCACAAATCGTGATCGAGCTGAAATGGCAGGATACACAGTAGTGGATTTACCTACGGTAATGGCGACACACATCACCGAAATGGTAAGGACACATGCGCATGAGCTCTTGGGTCGTCAAGAGGCTTCGCAACTGATTGAAAACTTCAAGAAAACTCATCCGAAAGTGGTTGAGGATTTAATTCCCGAAGCGCTTAGCCTTGGCGGTGTTGTTAAAGTTTTACAAAACCTACTTAAAGAGCAGGTTTCAATTCGCGATATATTGACGATATTTGAAACATTAGCAGATGAAGCAGGCCGTACAAAAGATCTGGATTTACTGACAGAATCTGTACGCAAGCAATTATCAAGATCTATTACGGCCAAGTACACGAGCGATGACGGTGCTGTTGCTGTGATGACATTTGATTCAAAACTCGAAGAGATGGTTGCTAATGCACTTCTACAAACCGAGCAGGGCGTGCAATTGGTTATGGATCCGCAGTCGGCATCGAAGATGATTTCAAATATTGCTCAGCAAATTGAAAGTCATCCGGAAATCGCATCGCAGCCGATTTTACTGACGAGTCCGACGGTGCGTCGGCATATTTTTAAATTGGTCTCGCGTTTTATTCCGCAGTTGATTGTTCTGTCGCATAATGAAGTTTCGTCAGATGTAAAAGTACAGTCGGTTGCAAGTGTGGGTTTAGCTTAATGTTTAATAATAGGGATGAGGTAAGGAATTATGCAGGTTAAAAAATTTGAGGCCCGATCAATGAAAGAAGCTCTTGAAATGATAAAAACTCAGCTTGGGCCGGATGCGATTATTCTGGCCGCTAAGGAAATCACCAAAGGTTTTGGTCTGGGTGGAGAAAAGAGTATCGAGGTAACAGCCGCGTATTCCGAGACGATTTTGCATAATAAAAAGTTTGTTGAATCCAAGTTGCCGACTGAAAAAAAAGAGCAGTTTATTAAAAGCACTGCCAAAGACCAAAAGGAAGTCATGCGTAAAATGATCGAAAGCCAGATTGAAAAAATGAATAACTCAAAAATGAATAGTAGCAAAATGAATAACAACAAAATGACAAATCCCCCCAACAGCACGACCCCTCATAAGGTGACTACAAAAAGATATATTGAAATTGATAATGAAAATGCCCAGATGTCAGAGCACCCCCCGATGTCGACAGCAGTTACACAGGCCGCAAAAAAAGTTTGGAACGATATGGAAGTGACATCACTAAAGCATGAAATCGAATCCTTAAAACAGGTGATGTCGCAATTTCAATCTGTGCCTCAAAGTTTTGTGCAGGCTCACCCCGGAGCTGATTTGGGTGTGCATTATCAAATGAGTGAATATTTCCAGAAATTGGTGGCCTGTGGATTGATGCCCGAAATCGCTGCCGAGGTTGTTACCCAGTGTCAGCAGCAATTAACTCCACAACAGCAGGGGAGACGTTTAACAGTTGAAAGTTGGATGGCTAAATTTATTTTAGACAACACACCCATCACCAATTCAGCGTCGGAGCAGGTTCATTTGTTTGTTGGGCCTTCGGGTTCAGGTAAAACCAGTTCTTTAATTAAGCTCGCCAGTGATATGATTCTAAATCAACGCAAACGTGTAGCGATTATATCAACTGACAGTTCAAAAGTAGGCGCGTCAGAGCAGATGAAAATTTTCGCGCAGATATTAAATGTGCCTTTTCTGATGATTCGCTCGCAGCAGGATTGGTCGCACGTGATACCGCATTTAGAGAACTTAGATCATATACTGGTCGACTTTGCTGGCTTGAATTTGCGAAACCCAGAAGAAGTGAACTATATGAAGCATATTATGCCGCCGATGCTAAATTCTATGCTGGCAAATTCTATGCAAACCACCACTCGGCGAACGCATTTAGTACTGTCCAGTTCATCTAAAGATTCAGACTTACAGGATTGTGCAAAACGCTATGAAGCTTTTGGCTTTGATGATGTCATTTTTACCGGGCTTGATGAAGCCAGTCAGCATGGAAATATTTATAATTTTATGCGCAAAATTAATACTAAAATTTTTGCATTTGGTATTGGTCCAAAAGTTCCGGAAGATTTTGAATTTGCATCGGCTGAGCGAGTTGTTGATTTATTGCTGAAAATTACCCAAAACAAAAAACAGGATGCAAGCATATGAAAATTCTCAGTGTAACGTCAGGAAAAGGCGGAGTTGGAAAAACCTCGGTCGTTTGCAATATGGCGATGTGTCTTTCCAAACTGGGTAAGAAAGTTTTGATTTTTGATGGAGATCTTGGCATGGCCAATGTTGATATTTTTTTTGGTGTACACCCACAGAAAGGGCTGCAGGATTTATTAAGTGGACTTCCCTTAAAGCAATGCTTAACTCAGGTAGCGCAAAATATCGACCTCCTTGCTGGCGGTAGTGGAATTTATGATCTTTGTCATTTAAACGCCTTTCAGCGCCGCGAGATTTTAGCTCATATTTCAGAAATGAATTACATTTACGACTATTTAATTATCGACACTGCACCGGGTTTGCATGATCATGTGCTGCATTTAAACTCAGTGGCAGATGAGTGTCTTGTTTTACTAACTCCCGATCCCTCGAGCTTTACCGATGCTTATGCTTTGATTAAAGTCATGTATCAAAAACATAAGACGCAGAAAATTTCGATTATCTGTAATCAGGTGCAGGATGAAAAATCCGGCGCACAGCTGTACTTAAGATTTGCGGATGTTGTACAGCAGTTTTTGCCAATCCGGCTTAATTACAAAAAAACCATACCTTTTGATCAACAATTAAAACTGTCGAATCAGTTGCAACGTCTCATAATAAGACAAGACGCCAAATCAGTTTCGGCTCTGGCCTTGACTTCGTTATGTGCCGAAATTGTGTCTCAGAACCAAATGACTGCATCAGCAGGCAATACAGTCAAAGGTCTCGACTCTATATTTAGACCAGCCTCTGGTCATGCTTAAATTGTTTGGACTATTGAGATTGCAACTTATCAGCTAACATATTTATAGAGGGGTCTATAATGTCAAAAGCCAGTCTTCTGAAAAAATATAAAGACGAGCCCAAAAAAAATATTAAACGTAATCAAAAAGAAGAGCTCATTAAAGAGTATGCTCCGCTTATAAAATTTGTTGCGCAAAAAATTGCAGTTAGATTGCCGCCTAATATTGAACTGGATGATTTAATTTCAGCAGGTTCGATTGGTTTAATGGATGCCATAGATAAATGGGATCCGACGCGCGACAATAAATTTAAAACCTATGCGGAGTTTCGTATTCGCGGCGCTATTCTTGATGAGCTCAGAGGACAAGACTGGGTACCTAGATCCGTGCGCGATAAATCTAAAGCTTTAGATAAAACCGTGATCGCACTTGAAAAAGAAATAGGCCACGCACCAACTGAAGAGGAAATATCTGAAAAACTTAATATGTCGATTGAAGAGTTTCACGACTTAGTCAATCAGGTAAGACCCGTTAGTTTACTTTCGATCGATGATCAACCCACATTTAGCGATTCTGACAAAAAATCAATTGCAAACTTATTAGAGGGCGCCAAATCCGGAAACCCATTTAACCAACTGAATCTGAAAGTTGTTAAAGATGTCGTAGCTAAAGCCATTGAAGAACTTCCTGAGCGTCAGCGCCTGGTTTTATCTTTATATTATTTCGAAGATTTAAATTTGAAAGAAATCGGCCAAATTTTGCAAGTAACAGAATCGCGTGTGTCGCAATTACATGCTCAGGCCGTGATTCGGTTAAGAGCCAAACTGACTGTAAGTATTGAAGCCGGCGAGCTTGAGGCTATATAGCCTTAAATGTCACTCCGTAAAGCTTTTGATCATTATCGTGCCTCATCGAGAATATAATCAATTTATAGCCCAACTCAAACTGGCTTAGTTTTAGCAAAATAAAAATCTATATGAAGGAGATTTTTATGAAAACTATGTCTAACTGTTCTATTATTTTTAGCGCCATTCTGGCCTTACAAGTAGGATTTACTCAGCAATCTTTTGCCGATCATTCGAGGGCTGAAGGTTTTGAAGAAAGAACCCAAGCTTACGACCATCAGGCTACCCTGGCTTTAGAAGCCATAGAAACTGAAATTAAAAAAAATGGCTATGATCGTGTTGCTTACCGGGCTTCATTAGTGGGTGTTAATCATTGGGATCTTAAAGATATGCAGTTAGGCTTACGTACAAAAGCTACGTTTGCCTGTACAGGTACAGTTTTATTGACCGGCTTAACTGGCATAGTGGATTCAGTTCCTATTCTCAATCTTTTAATAGTTAAACAAACAGCAATGGAAACAGTTGATAGAGATTCTGTTCGCGAGATGATTGCGGAGGCTCAAGAAAACAATAGTGGCAATGGTGATGCCCACCCAACTATATATGCAAGTATATTTTTAGGTGCAGGGATAGCTTCCGTAGGTGGACCTAGCAGAGCTTATATCGGAACCCGAATTGCGCACGAGGGCTATACGCGTGTTATGGGCTGCAGACAGTCTTTGTTGAAATTGGAAGACATTGAACATGCATTAAACTTACTAAGAGCTGACTAATAACGTTTCATTTTGAGACATTTAAGTAAAAACCTAAAAAAGCCGATAAGTAAGACAGTATGGTATATAAAAGAAAACTACTCTATATCTTAACTCTGGTATCGGTATTTTTATCGGGTTGTAGTCCTTTCGGTAACGAAACGGTTATTGGCAGCATTGGTAACCTTATTGACCAAATATTTCAGGGTAAAGCCTCTACCGAAGTTAATACAGGCGGTACTCAGCAGGTTGAAACTAATCCAGGTAATCCAGCTCAGAATTATAAGTTGTCATTATCAGTGGGCGGGCAAACAAGTCAGACTGCTGTAAATACGAATGGCGGTTACAAAGTTTATACGACCGTTCAAAGTTCACTTACGGAGTAGCTTAAAACAACAAAGCCTTTTAACTCAGTACTTTTTTACCTAGCATGGTTTCTTTAATTTTTTTCATCAAGCGAGCTTCCGTTTGGCGAACGGCTTCGCGAGTAATTTTATATTTATCACCGATTTCTTGCAGGGTTAGGGGCTCATCACTTAAGACGCGCTCATCAAGTAAAATTTTTTCTTTTTCAGTAAGCGAAGAGCGTAGGCTTTCGACGGCACCCATTAAAAGTGAAAGCTGCTCATCCAGTGCCATTTGCTCATCCAGCGGCAAGCTGCCATCTTCTTTTTTTAAGAGAGCCGATAGGGGGGTGGCGTCGTCATCAAAAGAATTGCTGGGTTTATCTAAACTCACATCACGGGAACTCAGGCGCTTGGCCATTTCTGTGATTTCTTCTTCTGGGATGCCGAGCTTATGTGATAACAAGGTCACGTTTTCGGGAGAAGACATTTTTTCGAGTTCTAGTTT
>JBBTEQ010000159.1:0-11769 GCA_038042235.1 Bdellovibrionota bacterium
TGAATGTTCTTTTAGCTGAAGCCAATGTTCCCTATGACATTGTTCTGGAAATGGATGAGGTCAATCCCGAATTACCTGATACCGACGTTGTGATGGTGATAGGTGCTAACGATATTGTAAACCCTTCAGCGCTTGATGATGCCAGCTCTTTAATTTACGGCATGCCGGTTATTGAAGTCTGGAAAGCTAAAACTGTTATTGTTTCAAAACGCTCGATGGCCGCAGGTTATGCGGGAATTGAAAACCCGCTGTTCTACAAAGATAACACACGCATGCTTTATGGCGACGCGAAGAAAACTGTTGATGCCTTAGTGGTGGCGTTAGGTTGAGCTTTATAACAATTTGTAATATGTGGTTGACAAATTGTAAAGTATTGCGTAATATATTGAAATGACTCATAAAAGATACATCGATGACCTTCTAAAAGCTAGGCTTTCCGAAGAAAATCCTCTTATTCAAGTCGTTATAGGTCCAAGACAAATTGGAAAAACAACGGCTATTAAAAGTTTTCTATCCTCCTCTGGAGATTATCACTCTGCAGACTCCCCGACCCCACTTCGATTTGAAGAAATTCAAAACTGGTGGTCGCAAGCTCTAACAAAAAAAAAGCCGCTCCTTGCCATTGATGAAGTTCAAAAAATTCAAGGTTGGTCCGAAGTTATCAAAAAATTGTGGGATGGCGCTATAATTAAACCTAAACTGATTCTTTCTGGCTCAGCTGCTCTTACTATAGAAAAAAATTTAAAAGAAACTCTTGCCGGCCGATTTGAGTTAATAAGAGCAAATCATTGGACTTTTCTTGAGGCTCAGAATATTTTCAAAATGAATCTCAAAGAATACATAGAGTTCGGGTGCTATCCCGGATCTGAACGTTTTCGAAAAGACTTGGATCGCTGGGGTGAATACGTTCGTGATTCAATTGTTGAGCCCGCGATTGGAAGAGATATCATGCAACTTCATCCTGTTGAGAATCCAGCTCTGTTTCGACAGGTATTTTTACTTGCAACACAATTACCTGCGCAAATTGTTTCACTTAATAAACTTCAAGCTCAACTCCAAGATCGTGGCGCCATGGCGACTATTCAGCACTACTTAAATCTCCTAAATGCTGGTTTTTTAATAACAGGCGTTCAAAAGTTCTCCGAGAGCGGCTTTAGGGCAAAAGCAAGTCCACCTAAGGTGATTGTTCATGACAATGCACTACTAAGAGCTTTTGAACGACCTATCTCAAAAAAACTGACACCCTCGCAATTTGGTCACTATTTTGAAAACTCCGTAGGAGCTCGTTTTTTAGAGGCTGGATGGAATGTCTCTTATTGGAAAGATCGAAGTCTAGAAGTTGATTTCATCGTCAATGGTCCATCCGGAGAAAAATGGGCCATTGAAGTTAAATCGGCAAAAGTTACAAAAAACGAACTTAAAGGCTTAAGCGAGTTTTGCAAAAGAAACCCCGACTATGAACCCTGTCTTATCAGTTTTGTCGATCAAAAAATGGATGGAATAAAATCTCTATCTTGTAAATCTATTTTATCGTTAGATTCAAATCGAATCAGCCACGGGCTGTAAGCAGTAGTGCCAATACAAATTTTATTTTAATTCTAAGCATTTTTAACTCTTTAGTTATTATTAACAAACTTCTGTATCCAAGCGATCAACTGCTTGGAGTCATTCTTATTTTTAAAACTGTCCAATGCCGTTTGATAAGTTTCAAGTGGCATCAACTGCTTTCTAGAATTAAGCCGATCTTTTGCAAATTTCTCGGTGAATTCCGGATGTCCCTGAAAGCTTAAGATATGTTCGCCAATTTGCAACATCTGATACGAGCAAAACTCATCGCCAGCCAGCAGTTTTGCATTCGGTGGAGGGATTTCGACTTGATCCTGATGGCTGAAGATCAATGACATTTTATTGTCGACAGGAGTCATCCACGTTTGTTTTTGAGTAATATTAAACTCGCGAATACCAACGCCCCAACCCCTGGCACTTTTTAAAACTTTTCCACCCAGTGCATGCGCCACCATTTGATGGCCAAAACAAATTCCGACTAATTTTTTTTTATTGGCATGCAGTTTTTTGGTAAAATCTGTGAGCTGATGAATCCACGTAATATCTTCATAAACACTTTTGGGGCTGCCGGTGATAAACCAGATATCACATTCAGAAACAGATTTCGGAAAATTACCCAGAGCCACTTTATATTCAATGATATTTGTTTTTTTATCAGGGAATACCGATTTTACAAATTCAATAAAAATTTGACTGTACTCTTCTTGATAATTACCCGGCACTTGTTCAAAATGATAGGCATTTAAAATACCAATATTCATCCATAGGCCTTTTCAAAAACTTCTTTAAAGTCTTTTTCTGTAACCGGAATAATATTATTAGCATGGCAAGGATCTAAAAAGGCCTTATGACTTAGTGTCATTAATTGTTCTTTTTTTACTCCATGATTTTTGAGTCCGAAGACTAAGCCGAGTTCTTTAAAAAATGCAGTGCAGGTTTGCGAAAGACTGGTCTTCGCCAGACCTCGCTCTTTAAAAAGCTGTTGAACTTTATCAAGTCTGGCTCTTTGCTGCTGTGATAAATCTGCTTTTTCAATAAATTCTAAGCAGCTAGGTAAAGCTAAGGCATTGGCTAAGCCGTGGTGTAATCCACATTCTGATGATAAGGGATGCGCCATGGAATGAATCATCCCAAGGCCTTTTTGAAACGCCGTAGCGCCCATTGTACTGGCCATCAACATTTTTCCGCGAGCCTCCAAATTATCTCCGGCCTTATATACGATCGGAAGATTTTCTAAAATAAGTTCTATGCCTTGCAGCGCAATTCCGTCTGCCATGGGGTGAAAACCCGGAGCTAAGAAAGCCTCAAGATTATGTGTAAACGCATCGAGCCCAGTTGCCACCGTAATGGATTGCGGCAGACTAGTTGTAAGTGCCGGTTCCAAAACCGCAATTTTGGGCATCATCGTTGGATGAAATAAAATTGTTTTATCATTGGTAGCTTTAATAATGATAACGCTTGATCGCCCAACTTCGCTGCCGGTTCCAGCCGTTGTGGCAATTGCAAAAAGTGGCGGTAAGTCTTTTGTTATCAGCCTGTCCCCGCCTTTGGTGTCATCATACTGTGCCAAAGGCTCAGAGTGATCTACTAAAATCATTATGCCTTTTGCGGCATCCATCGGGCTGCCACCACCCAGCGCAATGAAGCCATCGCAGTTTTCTTTTTTATAAATTTTTATACCATTCAGTACATCTTCTTCGATAGGATTGGGATGGACATCACAAAAGGCCACTGTTTTTATACCTTCGGCGGCACAGATATCGGCTACCTGTTTAACCAGGCCTAACTTTAATAAAGTTGGATCTGAAACTAATAAAAGTTTTTTAAGATTAAATTTAGCAATTGATTTCGCCATCGCCTGTAAGCTGCCCGGGCCGTAATAAACTGTTGTCGGGTAATTAAATTGTTTCATATATTTCTAGGCTCCTTAATTGTTTTATTTAGATAATTTCAAAATATCTTTGCATTTGCCAGTCGGTGACGGCTTTTTCGTACTCGCGAACTTCCCATTTTCGACTCGCCACAAAATGTTCAACAAACTCGGCGCCAAATAATTCGCGAGCTGCCGCTGATTTTTCAAAATTATTCACCGAATCCGTTAAATTGCTGGCGAGTTGAAACTCTTCAGATAACTGATCCTGAACGGCATAAGCGTTTCCACTCACTGGCGGACTGAGTTTTAAATTTTCCCTGATTCCGAGCATTCCGGCTCCCAGCATGGCCGCCGCAGCTAGATAGGGATTGGCATCGGCACCACCTACCCGGAATTCCACACGTTGAGATTTTTCAGTCCCTGGAATAACTCTCAGTGCTGTGGTGCGATTTTCAACTCCCCACGCCACTGTGGTGGGAGCCCAAAAACCTTTTACTAATCGCGTATAAGAATTAATTGTCGGCGCGCACATCACTAAGAATGCTTTTAAATACTTCATTTGCCCCGCAAGATAACTTTGCATCAGTGGGCTCATATTATATTTTTGATTGGCATCATAAAATAAATTTTTATTACTTTTTAAATCATAGATAGACTGATGCATATGCCCACCAAGTCCCGGAAGCGCCACATTCCAGCGCGCCATGAAAGTTGCCATTATATTTCTTTTTTGAAAATAAACTTTTGAAAAAGTTTTGAACAGATTGGCTTTATCACAGGATGACAAAGCAGAATCATATTTAATGGCCACCTCTAATACGCCCGGTCCGGTCTCGCAATGTAAGGCTTCAAGTTCTATATTCATTTTTTCACAATAATCCATCAAGCCTTGAAACATTTCAGATTGCGAGGAATTACGAATAACGGAATAGCCAAACATACCAGGAGTGAGTGATTTTAAATTACGATAATTTTTTTCACGAACCGAGTGCGGGGTCTCATCAAACAAGAAAAATTCATATTCAAACGCCAGATTAGCGCCATAACCCATATCGTTGACATTTTTTAAAACTCTTTTAAGTAAATTGCGTGGGCAAATAGCATGTGGACTTTTTCCGTCATTGCCCACAAAGTCCGCCAAGAAAAATGGAATATTTTCATCTGGCAACATTCTTTCAGTGGAAAAATCAATTCGGTAAAGAGCATCCGGATAGGCCGTGTGCCACCCTGTAAACTTAGCATTATCATAAAGCACGTCGGCCACATCCCAACCAAATACACAGTCACAGAAGCCACCAGTGGAACTGAGCATGCTTTCAAATTTATCCAGCGAAAGATACTTTCCGCGTAACACTCCGTCTGTATCGGTTATCGCCAGCTTGACTTTGTTTATTCCGGCTTTTCGATAAGCGGCAATTTTATTCTGCATGCTTGATTCTGACATTGAGTATCCTTTGGTTTCTTTATTTTTTAAAATGTATGGCTTTGGCCCGAGTTACCGATAAAAAACCTAAATGCGAAAGCGCAGAACCTGACCCCGAATTTTTAACTCCGGTCCAAGGAAGTGCGGGATCAAGATAGTCACAACGATTCATAAATACCGTTCCGGTATTAACTTGCGCTGCAAATACTTTGGCTTTATCCATATCTTTTGTAAAAATCGCCGAGGTGAGTCCATACTGGCTGTCGTTAACAAAAGTTATTGCCTGCTCGATCGAGTCCACTGGTAACACCGGCAGCACTGGCGCAAAGTTTTCTTCTTGCATAATATCCATATTTTGTTTTACGTCCGTCATCAAAGTGGGCTCGAAAAAAAATCCCGCTGCAATTTTAGAAATTTTTCCGCCGGTCAAAACTTTAGCTCCAAGTTTAACCGCATTTTTAACCTGATCATCCACAAAATGCGCAGCTTTTTCTGAAACTAATGGGCCCAAATTTGTTTTTGGATCTGCGGGGTCGCCAAGCTTATAATCCGCAATCACCTTAACACATTGATTAATAAATTCTTGGTAAACGCTTTTGTGAACATAGGCTCTTTCAATTCCACAACAAGATTGGCCCGAATTAAACATGGCCCCATCAACCACTGTGGCCGCTGCAGCTGCAATGTCGGCATCTTCTGCCACATAGGCCGCATCTTTTCCGCCAAGCTCTAATTGCGGCTGCATAAACTTTTTAGCCGTATGTTTTAAAATTTGCGCGCCACCGTTAACTGATCCCGTAAAAACCACATGTTGAATATCAAGATCTTCAATAATTTTTCCGGTGGTTTCATGATCTACAATCACCTGCTGCAGTAATCCGCTCACACCGGCAAGATTATTAAAAGCCTTTTGAAAATGTTCGCCGATAGCCGGAGTTTGACTTGAATGTTTAAGTATAACCACATTTCCCGCTAGCAGAGCCGGCACCACCGAATTGATGGTGACGAGTAAAGGGAAATTCCAAGCTGAAATGATAAAAATAATTCCCAATGGTTCGCGCTCGATCGCGCGATAAAATCCCGGCTTCTCGGGTAGAGTTACAGTCTTTAAACTTTCTGCAGCAATGCTGCAAAGATAATTTGCTCTTTCGAGTAAGCCGCCAATTTCCCCGCCCGCTTGGCTGATAGGACGACCCATTTGCATACTGATATCGCGCGCAACTGCGTCTTTATTTTTGGTAAAATAATCCAAAGCATTTTTGACTTCGGTTATTCGCTTTTCAAGAGGGATTTTTCTCCATATTTTCTGAGCCTCTTTTACTTTATTGAATTTAGATTTTACAGATTCAAGATTATCAAAGTGGTATTCTCCAACTGATTCTTGGCTATAAGGATTTTTAACTTTTAACATTTGTGACATATTGACCCCATATCTTTAGACTTAAAGATTAGGGCCAAAATATGAGTGAAGAAAGTCTCGTTTTTATATTAGCAAGACTTAGAAGCCCAGACCAAGGGCGGGCTTAGCAGTCATTGTATTAAAGATAAATAAACGAACACTGGTAAGTCAGCAAAGAGGTGCTGCTGTAATTCAAATACCCACGTAATGTAATTTTAGAACCGGTCAGAGCATTACCAAGGTCAAAGCTAACTTCTCGAACATCTCCGGTGCGCGTTCCATCCTTTTTAAAAAAAGCCTGAACATAGGGAGACATAACATTATCAGTCTCACGATATCCGGACAGCATATGATTAAAAGACACAGTTACATTCTCATAGGGAGGTGGAAACTGAGTTTGCATAAAAACTGCAAAAGTTACATAAAATGCCGGGTTTTTTTTAGTTAAAAGAAGTTCGCTTTCTTTAAGTGAGCCATTCTCAACTCGAGTGTTAAATAATTTACATACCATCTCGGCTCTAGGCTCCACATCCTCAGCATAAGAAGACAACGAAAACACTAACAATCCCATAAGAGCTATTAAATTTAATTTCATAAAATACCTTTCTATTTATTGTGAGAGCAATGAAACTGCAGAAATAAATGAGGGTCAATTGTATTTCTCAAAAATAGCTAATTAGGTATTACTGCCGAATGCCGCGGCACAGCGCGGCCTCGAAATCGGTGTCCTGAAACTTATATCCAAGCTCATTAAGCTTACTTGGCGCTAGTTTCAACGAACACAAGACCAACTGAGACATTTCCCCTAAAGCAATGCGCAAGACGATCGACGGCACCGGCGGCAAACACCAGACATCCAATTTTTTACAGAGAATCTTGGTAAATTCCTTATTAGTCAGCGGATTATTTGTTACCGCGTTGATAATGCCATTATATTTTTCGTTCTGAAGGGCTTCTATAAAAATTTGCGTGAGATCATTTAAACTAATGTAACTGATCCACTGATTGCCCTTACCAAGTACCGCACCCAGGTTTTTTTTAAATAAACTAATCAGTTTTTTTAAGGCTCCACCCTGATCAGAAATAACCATTCCCAAACGTAAAATAACCAACCTTTGCCTACAATTACTAAATTCGGATTCCCAGGCCTTACAAACATCTGCAAGAAAGCCCTCTCCCAGTGTTGAAGATTCATCAAGCTGCTCATCGCCGCGATCGCCATAAATTCCCTGTGCCGAGGCTGTAACAATTGTTCTAACGCTGGCTGGGCAATTTGCTAATAAGTTTCTGACTGACAAAATCCGGGAACTAAGTATTTTGTTTTTTTTACTAAGTGTCCAGCGCCCATCAATACTTTCCCCTGCCAAATTAATGATGACGTCAATGCCCTTAAAATTTTCTGCACTCAAAGGGGTCGTACTTAGGTCACACTCTATCAATTGCGCCTTAAAACCCAGTGCAGCTTCAGCCTTGTTACAATTGCGCGTAACCAAAACCAAAGTGTGACCAGCCTTCACAAGCTCGCCTCCTAAATAAGAACCAATAAATCCAGTTGCGCCAGTCATTAATATTTTCACAAGTTATATACTAACTTACAAAGCTACAAATGATCTATACGACCTTGGTCTTGCTAATGGTCCATTGATTTAGGCTTAGTATGTAATAATTTTGCTTTCGTTGTACAATTTAGCTTGGAGAAAATCTATGCGAAAATTTTTAATTTTTATAATATGTTTACTTTCGTTTTCAGTAGCTTTTGCGGAAGACAAAGCCACTGCCACTGAATCAAGTACCTGCGACGCTGACTTTGTTGAGTCGTATTTAGCAAAAAGAAATTGTGTGATTAACTCCGATCAAGAAGCCTGTACGCGTTTTGGACTTCTTGCCTCGATCGCAAAAGATCCACCAGTTAGGGCAGCGGCAGGAGCCGGAGGCGCAGCCGCGCTTGTGGCTGCGCGACTCTACAAAATAAAGCTAGGTGCTCCAGATGTACAAGCTCGATTTACTGCTTTTAATGATAGAGTGAGTTTAGTTTTGGATAAATCTTATAAATATCAAAAGGTGTATGATGACATTTACGATAGAGCAACTAGGAAAATACTTGGTGATCCTTTACCTTCTCAAAAAAATTTAAATTATGCACAACGAATAGCAGCTCTGCGACTAAAACCTAACAACCCGACTGCGGATATTGCACGCTTAGCATTACCTGAATTAGCACAATATGTTAAAAATAATCCAGATCCCCTGACTAAAGCACTAAATCAAAATATATTGTACTCGTATTCTGACAGTCTACGGCTTTTCAACAGTGAAGAATACGCTAAGGCTTTGGAAAAATATTTCCCTAAAGAGTATAAATTACTTAAATTAGATCTTGAAAAATATCATTCTTTAGGTAATCGAGCGTCAGATTTAATGGAAGTTTTGGATAAAACTGCGGATCCTGCCGAGCGTGCCTACATACGAAAGCAATACGATGGTTTAAAGCAAAGTCAGGCAGCTCAAGAACTAATACTTTTCAATAAAGCAAAGTCCAGCAAATTAGCATTAGCAGAGGTCGTTGCTGATTTGGGGGTTAAACCTCCGGAAACCAACCCTGTTGTAAGAATTAACAACGAGCGAATTTTGAAAATCCTTAATAGCAGGGCCACTGTAATTAAAAATAGTGCTATCGCAAAAACCGCCGGCAAGGGCGCAACTGTGGGCGGGGCTGTTGTAGGTGCCGGTAGCCTTGGTGTGAATATGGCCAAAAACTCGGCGGATAAGGACCAGCTCGATAGTTGTCAATCTCAATTAAGTTTATCTTCAGAAGAAGTTAAACTTTTTAAGGGAGAATGGAAACTCTTCAGCCCTGCTAAAGTAGCAAATGGCAACTCAGATATATGTTCAGATTTAAAATTTGTAAATCCCGAAGAAAATATTAAACAACTATTAGAAAATTTTAACAGCATTCCCCCAGGAAGTTGTAATATTTTAAAAAATGAGTCAACAGAGATCGATGCGATGTTTGGTAAGGGCGAACTTAATATTGATAATGCAAGCTGTAGTAAATTTGAGGCCGACAATGTAAAGCTCACGGGTACAGGGCTTAATCAAATTTTCGAATACACTGAAAATGGCTCAACAGTAAGAGCTAAATTTGATGGTGTTAAAAATTGGCCTATTTTTTCAGAAGCCGAAGTTTTTAAGGGTAGTCAACTTAAGCCTGATGGATACTTGACAGAAGATTTAAAGAGATCGTTCCCTACTCCAACTGCAGTTGAAAATGAAGATCGACATTTTGATGTTCAAGATATTAGAACCTACTCAGCAAAATGTACGAAAGACTCCGCTAAAAACACTTCGGTTTGTGGTCTATTTAAGGCCGCTATGCTCGCGCGAGTTAAATCGACGATGTTTCAGAAAACTTGTATAGATGGAAGTCTTAAGGCCGGTACAACATCTAATACCGAACCAGTAAAAGATGTAAAAACAGATCAGTAATACAGGACCTTTGAAGTAAAAACTATGAGAAAATTTTTAATAAATAAATGTATTTTAATTTTTATAAGCCTAGTTTCATTCTCAGTGGCTTTTGCAGAAAAAAAAGCCGCTCAATCAAATACCTGCGACGTTAAATTTATTGAATCGTATTTAGCAAAAAGAAATTGTTTGATTGACTCAGATCATGAGTCTTGTTCGCGTTTTGCACGTATGGCAATATTGGTAATCAGTCCAATAAAAGTAACAGCGTCCGCAGCAGCGCTCGTGGCTCCACATACCAACACAATTAAAGTTGATTCTGTTAAGGCCACACCAAGGGGTGCAACTGTGGGTGGGATTGCAGTAGGTGTCGCTGGTCTTGGTGTAGATGTAGCCAATAACGTGGCGGATAAGAGCCAACTCAATAGTTGCAAATCTCAATTAGGTTTAACTTCAGAAGAAGTAACTCTTTTTAGTGGAGAATGGCTACTCTTTAGCCACGCTAAAGTAGCAAATAACAACTCAATAGATTGTTTAGATTTAAAATTTGTAAATCCCGAAGAAAGCATTAAACAATTAAATAAACAGTTCGGAAAAATTCCCACAGGAAGTTGTCAAATTTTAAAAAGGGAGTCAGCTAAGATTAATGAAATACTTGGTAAGAAAAAGATTAATTTTGATAAAGCGACCTGTGAAAACTTTGAGTCCGGCAATGTAAAGCTCTATGGTGCAGGGCTTGAGCAAACTTTCGAATATCAAGGTGAAAACTCAATCGTAAAAGCTAAATTTGATCCTGTTAAAAATTGGCCAATTTTTTCAGAAGCCGAAGTTTTTAAGGATGGTCAGCTTAGACCTAATACATATATGACAGAAGATTTTCGCAAATTATTTCCGGTTCCAAATCCGATGGAAAACGAAGATCGACGTTTTGATCTTCAAGATATTAGAACCTACCTAACAAAATGTTCGAATCCGGCCCATAAAAAATCTTCAGCCTGTGGTGTATTTAAAGCCGCCATGCTCGCGCGATTAAAGTCGACAATGTTTCAGGCAGATTGTGTAGCGGAGAGAGTTAAGGCTGCAAAGCGTGCTGGTGGAAGTAATACGAAGCCAGCATCTGCTGTTGATGCAGTAAAAGCAGATAAGTAATACCTCGCTTTAGAGGCTGGGTCCCTTCAGTGACATTTTAAGTCCAATGTACAGTCTTTATACAGCTAACCCCTGTATAGTCGAGTATATCCTGGTTAAAGCTGGTACCAGTCTCGCAAATAGTAACTATCAAAGGGCGTTCTAACTTGAATAAGGGCATTAAAGCCCACAATCTTAAGGCGCATTAACTATATATGAAAAAACTTATTTCAATAACAATTGCGTTACTTTTAATATCTGGAACACAGGCTTTTGCGCAAACTAGTGATTTAGATTTAACCTGCGCTAATGATGATCTTTCATTACGAATCGAATGTATTAAAGAAAAATACAATCCTTCAGCCGATCAAAACGATATTCAGAATTTGAAATGGGGAGCTGAGCTTGCGGCTTTGTATCTAATACAATCATCTAGAAATAGTACTCCAATGACTAAAGAACAAGTTTTAGCATCACTGGAGGCCGCTAATACGTATAATAATTCTATAAATGAGCAAATGAGTGAAGCAGCTGTAGGTTCTGATCAATTTAAGACACTTAAAAGGATATCTGATCGGTTGAGTGGAACAATTGGTGCATTAGAACTACTTCGATAGTGCTTGATTTTTAGGTTTTCTCGATCATTGAAAAGAAAATACCGGAGCTTCCATAACGCAACGTGTGCCAGCATCGTTCACCTGATTTCTTCCGTCAACTGTGAAGTTAACTGTTGCAGCCGCTGAGACCACCATTCCCGTCGTCAACTTTAAACCGTTTTTACTGGTTCCTGAAGTATCGATAGGAATTCCAAATGGAAAGGCTGTCGCATCACAGTTCGGACCGGTTCCCACGCAATTGGCAGCAGTACTGAGAACAAGCGGAACTCGTCGTACTTGCGATCCTGAGCAATCACCC
>JBBTEQ010000160.1:0-16332 GCA_038042235.1 Bdellovibrionota bacterium
AGCCGCCCTTAGCGTGGTCCGACTTCCAGCTTTGAAAAATATCGGCCATTAGATTTAACTGTGGCTGAATTAGAGCCTGCATTTTTTTATTAATTGTGGCTAAACGTGCTAAAATTCCGGTAAGAGGATTTAATACTTCGTGGGCGGCGCGACCCGCAATTTCACCGGCTGAGGCTAAACGTGTCGTTTTAAGCAAGGCTTCCTGAGCTTCCTTAACCGCTTGATTCTGTATCTCTAATTGTAAAGTTCGTTCTTTTACTTTTTTATCCAATTCACGGTTGATTTCTTGCAACTCATCACGAGATTGTCTTAAGTCACGTATCATTTGATTAAATGATGTAGCCAATAATTGAGTTTCATCTTTTGACGTAACATTTATTTGCGTCGATAAATCGCCACCAGAAACTTTTTCCATACCGTCAACAAGAATAGAAATCGGCTCAGTTAATGATCGTGATAATAAAAATGCAAATAACAAAGAAAGTGTAATAACAATTAGGGCGAATGATATCGAGCGAATAACTAATTGATAGACAGCCGAGAAAGCCTGCTCTTTAGAAGCCCGAGATAAAACAATAATTTTACCCTGATAAGTTTTTGCAAAAGCTCCTAAAAATTCTCCGGCCTCATCTTTAAGTGAAGCCACGCTGATATTAACTTTAGAATCGATGGCCGATTTGAACAACGGATTGGTCTGATAATTTTTGGCTTGTTTCATTATCTCGAAATCGGTATGAATAAGAACTGTGCCATTTAGATCTACGACACTAGTTTCGTTTAGTTTAACCACACTTAATACTTTTAATATTTTATCGGGTTTAATATAACCGACAACTGTCAGCTGGTCTGTGGTGCGCCCTTTCGTGTCTTCAGTCACTACATTACGTCCGAATCCGATGAGTGGTGTGCCCCCTTCGATGCTGGCATTCCAAAAAAATTCTCCATTTTTTAGTATTTCCGCAAAAGGAATCGGTTTAGCTGAGTGCAGATTTTTTTCAAAGAATGTGGTTTCAAGACCGTAAGTTTCTAGGTAGAGTTTATTTGTAAAGTTATTCAGTGCTTCTGAGCGGTTATGACGGTAAAGAGATGCAAAAACAACATCTGAATTTTCACCAAAAATATTTTCATTAATTAATTTTTTAGAGGGATCAATTGAAAGCAGTGCAAATAGTTTGAATTTATCAGATACACCAACAAATTCGGTTTCAAGCTCCACCGAAAGATTAGAAACCATACTGCGATTTAAATCATAAATGAGTTCAGTTTTATCCGTCTTGAAAACATCAATAGCGATGAGCAAATAGAGCACAAGGCACCCAATTAAAAGGGCACTCATAACACCAAGAAACTTTGCTCGAATTGAAAAAAATCCTTTTATCAAAAAAACCTCGTTTGATCTAAAGGACTTATCGACATAACTGGACCAAAAATTAAGCAAATAATTAATTATTTATTTTAGGGGGTAGATTATCGAGGCATTCTGACGATTATTTCGTTGGTATACATTAACTGGCCACCAGGAGTGGTCGAGGCCCCTCTGAAAGCATATTGCGTATTGGCCAATAAATCTTCTACTAGGACGCTATGGCTCAAGACTAAGGTCGGGTCAAATACGCTGAAATTTACAACTCCAGTGACTACATTTCTTCCCTCGCCCTGGCTGGTCGATGGTATGTTCGTATTCCATATTAACCTTGCGCTACGAGTAATTCGTGAAGTGTCTGTAACAGTAATGATACTTATTGTTAATTCGTCTTCAGTTGCGAAAATGATAGGTTCAGAAAAGACTGTTTGCCCGCTGGCAGTTGTTGAAATTCCTCTGATACTGTATGTCGTGTCCGGTAACAATCCAATTATAGCAACAGTGTGGTTTTCGCTTAAATTGGTATCGATTGAAGAGAGTGATACGACTCCTGTAAGAGTATCTGTAAGCTCAACTTGTCCCGAGGCCGGAATATTTGTTAGCCAACTTAATGTGACGCTTGAATCAGTATAGGAAAGACTGGCAATAGCGGTACCTGTAATTTGTAATAAGGCCTCAATATTAAAATTACTCTCGATAGAAATTGCAGTTTGACCACTCGGAGTTGTTGATATTCCGCGTATGCTATAAATTGTGTTTGAAGCCAAACCAGAAATTGAAATACTATGACTTTCTGTTAAATTTGCATCGACTGCAGATTGCAAGACAGCACCGGTGACTGTGTTAACAACTTCAATTTGTCCGGTGGCGGGAATATTAGTCGACCAATTGAGCGTGGCGCTTCCGTTTTGCGGTGACAGATTGGATATTATAACATTTGAAATTGCTAATGTGTCTTCAGTATTAAAGCTAAATTCTGCAGTGACCGCAGTTTGACCACCTGGAGTTACAGAAGTTCCTTTTACAGTATAAAATGTATTCGGTAAAAGTCCCGAAACTGTAACAGAATGATTTAAAAATAAAGCTGGATCATCACTTGATAGTAACACGGCTCCGGATAGTGTATTAATAACTTCAACTTGTCCTGTGGCTGGAATATTTGATAGCCAGCCAAATGTAATGCTGCCATTAGCAAAGGAAATGTTTTGTATTTCTGCTGCTGTAAGGGCCAGTGGTTCTTCGGTGTTAAAGGCTTTTTCTTCTGTGATTGCGGTTTGGCTGCTTGGGGCAGTGGAAATTCCTTTTATCTTGTAGAGCGAATTCGGCTGAAGCCCGGAAATTGTAACAGAGTGATTTAGACCTAGAGTTGTATTAAGGCTTGATTGCAGAATAGCTCCGGTTGAAATATTCTCAACTTCAACTTGGTCGGTGGCCGGGATGTTCGTAGTCCAATTGAGTGTTGCACTGTCGTTTGAGGGTGAAACTACTACTGCAGATGTACTGGTAATGCTGAGTGGTACCTCAGTAGGTGCGCAAGGATTTACTTCTTGATCTTTAAATTGATAATTATCATTTTCTAAAACTTTCCAATTACGGGCTAATAAATCGTAAAACGGCTTCTTAGGCACCACTGGATTTTTTTTATAATTAAAAAATAAACCATTGCCACGCTTTCCACATAAAACGTCATTTACCGGATTCTGGCCGTCAGCAGGCCATGGTCTCCACATCGCAACCAAAGAAATAAGATTTCCCTTCTCTTGGTAATGTTGCAGTTTTATCGGAATTCGCGTGTTGTGATCCAGAAAAACTCGCTCAGTAGCACAAGCCATTTTTGTTGAATGCCGCCCATCATTGTTAACAATCACTCTTTCGCTGCCATCAGCATCAATTATTTTTAATAAAGCTCCAGCATCAGCTATCAGCGCCAATTGATAGTAGCCTGGTTGTTCGTTAGCTCCAAGTTTAAGCTGAGATTCAACACTCATCGCGAAACCCCGGTACAATTTTTTATCATAAAGCGGCAATTGATCACCTGCCAGAGTTTTGAAAGCTTTTTTAACTCGGTGAGTTTGTATAAAAACGCGATCTAAATAGAGTACTGCATCAACAAGTGTTCCGTGTTCAATGTAATCTTCAACGGACTTACTTTTGTGGTGATGATGGCCATTATGGTTTTCGTCATCATCGTCGGCGTCATCATCATGGTGATTGTCATGATGTCCGTTATTGTTGCCGTTGCCTTTACTGCTCATGTTTTTGTGATGATTGTCATGATGATGGTGATGATGACGGTCTAAAAAAAATATATTTCCGAATAATCCATTATCACGCGATTGCGGCGAATTTGTTTCAAATGGGTCGCAAATTACTCGTTTACTATTAATAGGTGTAGGTGGGGTAATTGTAGGCTCAATAACGGCTTTAGAACCGCTGTCGGTTCCGACGTCAGTAGACTCCACTTCGCAGGAAAGTACGCCTGCAGTAAGCAATAAAATAAATAATAAGCGTAACCCAGCATACGTGAACATTTAAATATGTTATCAACATTGTTAAGAAAATAATGAATTTATTTTCTTATTTATCATAATGAGGCAAATAGTGTTTCAGTCTGAGATATATTGTGCTAATTTTAAACTTATTTTTATATTGTCGGCTACTTTGCTTTGTCTAAATTTTTATTAAACTTTTTGCGGTTAAGATCAGTTGGGGTGGTTTTAGTTGATTTGTATCTAAGCTCACGGCGTCCATGGGTTTCTTCTGGAAGGTCTTGCATAAAGACTCTTTGCGTAGCGGCCTCATTTAAAAAAACCATCTGACCACGCTCGAGTGAGCCAATACGAAGCTTGCCGATGGCTACGCGATGAAGCTTGATCACATCGAAGCCGATTTTTTTGAACATCTCACGCACTTGATGATTTTTACCTTCGGTGATGATGATTTTATACCAGTCATTTTTTTCTGAGGTTTTTTTGGTATTGGTTTTCGTCATTTTCAGTTTTTCAACATGTTTGGCTTTAACGCGTCCACCGGGAATCGAAACACCGGTTAAGAGTTTTTTAATTTGATACTCCTGCGGCTGGCCTTCAAGTTTAACGTGATATGTTTTAGTGACTTCGGTTTTTGGGTGCATAACTTTTTGCGCGAAATCGCCATCGTTGGTTAAAAGCAATAAGCCTTCGCTATCCCAGTCTAGACGTCCGATTGGAAATACGCGCGCAGGAAGTTCTCCTATAAAGTCAGCAACAGTTGGGCGCTCAAGCGGGTCACTCATCGAAGTGATAACGTTTTTTGGTTTATTGAGCATGATGTAAATATTTTCAGTTTTTGATTTGATGGGTTTACCATCAACAAGTATTTTATCTTTGTTTGGGTTAACTTTAATACCAAGTTCGTATACTTTTTTTCCATTAACCACGACTAGGCCATCGGCGATCAGTTTATCGGCGCCACGTCTTGAGGCTAATCCGCGCTCTGCTAATAATTTATTTAAACGCATTAGGTCGGTATTTTTGATTGGATTTTTTGCTTGGGTCTTTATTGTGCTCACTTGAGAGCCTCCTGCATTTTTGGCCTTAGCTCGTTCATTTCAAGAAATTGCGTAAAGGTCAGTTCGTTTAGTAGAGTGCCATTTCTATTGATAAATAAGACGCTTGGCAAGCCTTTCACCTGATATTTTTTAAGAACCTGTGAAGTTTGTTCATTATCTTCGGTGGCGTCGAACCTGAGCAGTCTGAACTCACTGGAAAGCTGTATAAAATCCTCGGTGGAAAAAGTTTTTTCTTCAAGTTCGTGGCAGGCGCCGCACCACTCGGCAAAAAAATCGATTATAACCGGTTTTGCTTCCTTATTGGCCTCAGCTAGGGCCTCTTCTGAGTACACTTCCCAGACGGCGGAATTTGCTGTTTTTAGGTTTGTTTCGTGGTAAAAAGCTCGGCTTAAATACTCGGGTCTAAACACACTTAATACGGCAACAGATGTTGAAAAAATAAAAAGAGCCAATAGAAAGCTTTGGCGGATGTACTTTTTTTTATGAAAGTGAAAGGCCCCTTTCCAAACGGCTAGGGCTATAAAGCTAACGGCAATAAGTAAGGTCCATAAGCGGTTGCTTAAAAGAAATTGCGCGTAATAGAGCGCCGCGCCCCACATACCTGCTCCTAAAATAAATTTTATATAGTTCATCCAGCGCCCGGATTTCGGCAATAATTTTAAAGCAGTGCCGCCAAAGATTCCGATTACAATAAAAATAAGCCCCAGTCCAATGGCAAAAGTAAATAGTAGGCTGAATCCGAGCACGACATTTTTAGTTGTTGAAACATAACTTAAAATTGAAACCAGCACAGGGCCGACGCAAGGACTGGCAACCACTCCGGCCACCATTCCCATTAAAAATGCACCCATAAAACCATGGCTTTTACCGGTGCCTAAGCGATTGCGGATAAAAGCCGGGGATTGTAATTCAAAGGCTCCCCACATGCTCAGTGACATGGTGAAAAACAGGAAAACTAATGACGCAAGAATATATTTATTTGTCAAAGCTGCCCCGAAAAGGTTTCCCGTTAAGGCGGCAACGACACCCAAAGCCGAGTATGTAAGGGCAATACCCAGAACGTAAGAAAGGGCTCGGGAAAAATTATGAAAACGGCTATTGATTCCGGCTTCTTTATTAGCGCCGTGGCCAAGAATTGAAATAGTGATAGGAAGCATCGGAAAAATACAGGGTGTAAAACTAGTAAGGATTCCGGCGATAAATACAGATAAAAAAGCTAAGAATAAACTGGTTTGTAATGTTTGTTCGAAGGATTTGAGCAAAGAGAAAGTTTCTTGAATAGGGGCTGTGAGAATTTCATTTGGGGAGTTGAGTTCTACGGGGCTAAGTTCTATGGGTAAATTTTTTGGTAAATAACAGACGCTATCGCTGCAGATTTGGTGGCGTAAATCAAAAGTGATTTTTTGCAGTGGATTGATAATTTTTTCTGGTGCTTCAATTCTTAGTTCTAGACGTCCGGCCTCAAAAATCCCATGGCGTATTTTTTTACTGAATTTATCATAGAACTCGATTTCTGGGCTCAACTTAATTTCGCCGATTTTGAATTCACTCGGCTTAATATTGAGAACTTTAAGCTGGTCAGCATAGGCGTGAAATTTTTTAGGTAAAAGAACGTCAAGAGTTATAGTTTGTACTTTTCCATCTTGCCAGGGTTTAGCTAGACTTATTGAGGTAATTGCGAAGTCCTGTGCAATTGCATAGGGGGCTCCAAATAATGATAAAAGCCCTAAAAAAATAATAAGTCTGTATCTTAATTTGTAATTCATTACCCAATTGTACTTTGTGTTTTACGTCAGATCAAATCCAAGGCCTTATTCCAGGTCATTTGGTCTAGTTTTTATTTAGTCTAGTTAACTCATGTCTCAAAATGACCGATTAGAAATATGTAAAAGAGGTCATATATGGGATTTGTAGGTATTATTGTTGTTTTTGCAATGGTGTTCGGGGGCTTTATATTAGCAGGTGGACACCTGTCGATATTTTTAAAAGCTGCGCCCTTAGAAATGATGATTATCGGCGGAGCCGCTCTAGTGGCCTATATAATCGGTAACCCAATGAAGGTGATCAAAGCAGGCTTTAAATTATCGCTTCGAGCGATGACTGAAAAAGGTCCGCAGAAAAAAGATTATTTAGATCTACTACAAATGATGTTTCAATTATTTCAGACCTTCAGAAAAGAAGGACCTCAAGGTGTAGAAAAACATATTGAGAACCCCGATCAAAGTGATATTTTTAAGGCCTATCCATCGGTGATGAAAAACCACCATGCTGTGGCATTTATTTGTGACACCATGAAAATGACTTTATCCACGGACTTATCACCCTATGATGTTGATGATTTAATGGATGGCGATATAAAAGCCATTCATGCTGAAGAACATATGGCACAGCATGCAGTACAGATGGTGGCGGATGGATTTCCGGGACTAGGTATTGTGGCGGCGGTTTTGGGTATCGTTAAAACGATGTCGCATTTAACAGAGGGCGTAGAAAAAATCGGCTCCCTCGTGGCTTCAGCTTTGGTCGGAACTATGCTCGGAGTTTTTGGTGCTTATGGATTGATTGGCCCAACTGCAGTTAAAATGGCAGCAGATATAGAAGCAGATGGACGTTTTTTACAGTGTATTAAAGCGGCTATGGTGGCACTACAAAGAGGCGCTCCGCCACTTGTGTGCGTTGAATATGCCAGACGCGCCATTATGCCAGAGGAAAGACCAAGTTTTGATGAGCTGGATAAGGCAACTAAAGATATTAAGAAGGCGGCAGCTTAAGTGGCACAAAAGAAGCAAACGATAGTCATCAAAAAAATAATAGTGCAGGGAAACGGCTATCACGGCGGCTCCTGGAAAGTGGCACTAGCTGATTTTATGACAGCAATGATGGCTTTTTTTTTGGTGATGTGGCTCCTGAGTCAAAAAGAAGAAACCAAGAAAGCCGTTTCTGATTATTTTTCCACTCCTTCAATGATTGAGTATAACTTTCAGAATTTCGGCGCTGAAATAACTTTAGAAAAATTATTTTTAGATTTAATTAATGAGCCACTTAAGGCTTTTCAGAGCTTTTTAGAACCATCAGATAAAACTCCAAACATTTTAGATATGGGTTCTGCAAAAGTTGTGGCTGCATTTATGGCAGATAAAATGACCGATACAGCAAAAAATGTAAGTGTTTCACAGGATGGTTTTGATTTTGATATTCCGGATTATTTCTTATTTGATAAAGGCACCGCGCAACCGAATCTTAAATTTATTGAAGTGATGACACGTTTAACTCAGATCACTTCAGGCTTGCAGGACTCTGAGGTTAAAATTACCTCAGCCTTGTTTACGCAGTCTGTGGCGGATAAAAAAGAGACCACGGCTCAGAAGGTAGCAAAAGATCGACTTGATATTATTTCAGCAAAAATCAAAGCGGCCTTCGAACACAACTCTAATAAGGTAGGGGGCGGGACCTCAGTCAAAGACAAAAAAGGCGAAGTGGACCAAGAAAAGATTATCGGTTTTATCAGAATTTCAATACGGCAAAAAGCAGATGAGAACATCAAAAATAGACGTAAAATTGAAACTTTATTCGGCGATAAAGATTCAAGCCAAGATGTTTATAACAATTTTGCACAACAAGTTTTAAATAAAAAAGCAAAGGCTGAAAAAAATAGTTTTGGTCAAGATCCTAATCTGGTCAATCCGGTGGATATTGAAATACAAAAAGTTGATGAAGAAACAGATCCGAGCAGTTCAACAAATGAGCCCACTGAGGTTAAATCAAATTAATAAGTGAGCTTAACACCCAAATAAAGGGCCGGATCGTCTCGTATTCCAAACTGAGAAGAATTAGAGTTTAGAGTCATGGCGATTTCGGCAAAAGAATTTTCATTAAGCAGATACTGGCCAACTATTTTAAAATCAAAATAACTATGGACAGCGCTTGCATGACTATAAGTTAAACCTGAATAACCTCCATACTTATAGACTTTTCTGTAATCAATCAGTTTTCCAAACCAAAAGTATTCAGCATTGGATTTAGTGCCTTCTAAATTACTCATCCATTCTAAGCCGAATTCGTAGGATTTATAATTAAAGTTTAACCCAAGGGCCTGTCCATTACGGGCGTTAGATTTATAGAAATGATTGTCATGTAAGAAGACGCTAACAAATAGTTTTTCACTTAATTCGACATCGATTTTTCCAAATACTTTGAACCAGAAATTGTCATCAGTAGCGCCCACATTAGAAATATTACTTCCCCAAAAACCAAATTTAACCTGGGTTCCCAAATGAGCCAAAAACGCAGCATTCATGGCGGGATTATTATCGCTGTAAGATAGTCCCTTAACAATAAAGTGCGACAATAATTGTGCTTCACCGGATAATTGGTAGTTGGCAGTGGTGCCGCTGTCTTTATTATCTTTGTCTGCAGCTAAACTATATGTCGGTAGAAAATTAACCAGTGAAATGATTAGAGCTAGTTGAGTGAAAAAAACAGAAATAGACTTCATTTGTTAATAATAATATATTAAGAAAATGAACTTTGATATAAAAAAATCCATTTACAACTATCCCATAGTCGCCTTTGATACTGAAACCAGTGGGCCTTACCCACTTGAGTCTGAAGTCATCGAACTAGGGGCTGTAAAGTGGTATCAGGGTAAAATTGTCGACAAGTTTCAAGTTTTATTAAAGCCGTCTAAAGATTTGGTACCCGATAATATTCGCATTCACGGTATTACCAATGAAATGCTAGCTGAGGCGCCCTTAATGGCTACTGAAATCATTAAATTTTGTGAATTTGCTGATGAGTCTGTTTTGCTAGCCCACCATGCACCATTTGACTTAGGTTTTTTGACAGTGGCTATGGAAAAAGTAAATTTACGGACACCGAACACTTTAAATCTATGCTCCAGTTTATTATCGCGAGCATTATTAAGCACGACAAATCATAAATTGCAGACGCTGATTAAAGAACTGCAACTGGTCGGAGGCGAAGCGCATCGGGCCTACGATGATGCCTATGCATGTCTGCAGGTGCTGCTTAAGTGCCTGGAAAAGATTGATGACGATCTATCAATAGAGCGAATTCTGCAAGTACAAAAAAAAGATTTGAACTGGAAAAATTATTTAATTTACAGTGCAATGGACAGCAAAGTTAAACTACTAGCCAAAGCCATTGATATGCAAAAAAGCATCAGCATTGTTTATCAGGGTGGGCAAACTAAAAATAAAACGCGCCCGATTAAACCGATTGGAATGGTTCGTAATCCTGATGGCGACTATATTCAGGCTGAATGTGGCTTGGACTTTCAACGTAAGAGATTTTATTTAAATAAAATAGTGGAGGTCGAGTTATTTTAAGTGCTGTCATCCGAATAGGTCATGACTGAAACAGTTTTTTCGGAGTTCATTTTATTTAACTTGATTTTGACCTGTTCGGCCAACTCTTCTAAATGTTTAAAATCATCATTGGTGCGCAATTGAAGAGCCGACCCTTCCTTGGTCAGGCCTTTGCCTTCTAAAATATCTGTTAAAAATCTTTCAAAAGCGTAGATTGGGCCAGCAATACGATGTGAGATTAATTTTCCGATAGAGAATAACATGATCGTAAACATTAAAGTTAAAATTACAAATGTGAATAAAAATGGTCGAACAAATTTTGTTATTAAAAAATTATTGTCGCCAACGAGCTCCTGGATGGTGACTTTAAGATAGGTGTAAGAAAAAACCAAACATATTAATGTAATAAAAATGCCGATAGCCGTGAATATAATTGAATGTTTGATTTGAAATTTTTTATTGATCCAAAAACTTTTTCGGTCATTTTTGTCGGGCCAAAGTTGCTCACTGTACTTAAACAGTGAGTAAATCATTAAAATATAGCCAAACCACTGCACCATATCAGCTAGGTTCCAAACCGGTGAATGCCAATCATTTATCTGTAAGGCAATGAAATCAATGACATAGCCATATAGGATTCTATCAAGAACATTGCCAAGTATGCCGCCTGTGAGTATTGAAAGGCTTATTCTTAAACTTAAAAGTTTTCTTGGAATAAGATATTGTATCAAAAAATAGAGGCATAAAATAAAAACACCGCTGGTTGATAGTGTTACAATACGAAGCACAGCTGGGAGTTCTGAAAAAAGCCCCAGCATTGCGCCATGGTTGTGTACCAGTACCATTCTAATAACACCAAAGCTTTGTTCTAAAATCAGGCCCGAGGCCCAAATTTTACTGATTTGGTCCGTAATTATACAGACAAACAGCACGGCAATTACAAAAATCCAATCTTTTCTTTTCATAGAGCTATTCTGCCGCTATACTGTTTAAATGAGAACTCGAAAAAAGAATTCATTTCAAATGGTCGTGCTTCTAGCTACATTTTTGCTCATGCTTTTAAACTTTAGTCCAGTTCAGGCCATAGCAGCTAATAAGGCCCTTAATAAGACAATCAAATTAAAAACCAGAGCTATCTCTAGCGATTATTATAACTCGATCCTGTCTAAATATAAAATCAGCCCTGAAAACGTAAGTCTTCAAATTATGGACGGTACTCGAGAGATTTTTGCGGTGAATGCTGAACAGAAAAAAAATCCGGCATCAATCAGTAAGCTTGTAACGTCTTATGCCATTTTAAAAAAAGTCCCCGTAGGTCACAGATTTTACACAAAACTTTTCACTGATGGCGCAAATTTGTACCTACAGGGTGGCGGAGATCCCACTTTTGTATCAGAAAATTTGTGGTATCTGGTTAATGAGTTCACACGTTCTGGAATTAAAAATATCAAAGGTAATCTAATCGTTGATGATAACCTATTTGATAAAGTACGCTTTGATGAAAGCAGACAGGACAAAAGAGTTGATCGTGCCTATGACGCTCCTGTTGGTGCGCTAAGTTTTAACTGGAACGCAGTGAATATTTTTGTTAGACCATCGAAGGCTGGCGAAAAGGCCAATATTACAATCGATCCTGTTAGTAATTATTACACTCTTGTTAATAACACCACAACTGTGCTGAAAGAGATAAAAAAAGAACTAGCAGTCAATATTTCAAATAACGAAAGAGTGATCACCGTTAGTGGCGATGTTTTAATTGGCGCAAAAGAAAAAGTTATTTATAAAAGTATTGCTGAGCCAGATATCTGGACTGCAACAAATTTGATTTACTTTCTACAGCAAAGAAATATCACTTTTGAAGGAAAAATTATTGCAGGCACAGTACCAGAAAAAGCTGAATTGGTTGCAGTTTATGAAAGTAAAAATTTGTCGAGCATTTTAGCTGATATGAATAAATTCTCTAATAATTTCGTCGCTGAAATGTTAGTAAAAAACTTGGCGGCCCAAGAACAAAAAAGCGGTGCAAGTTTAAAGCGCGGAGTTGAAATGATCCGCGAAGAACTTGCAAAGGTGGGGATCAGTCAGGAAGAGATTTTAATCATAAACCCATCGGGATTGACTCAAAATAATTCATTTTCAGCAGCAGCGCTTAACAAAGTATTAAATTTTGTCAAAAAAGATTTTTCTATTTATTCAATATTTCTTGAAGGTTTGCCTGTGGCCGGAATCGACGGCACGCTTAAAAAACGCATGAAGGGTACATTGGCTGAAGGCTGGGTACGGGCCAAAACTGGATACCTAGATGGAGTCGTTAGTCTGGCTGGCTTTGCCGGAAAACGTGATGGCACAATTTATACATTTTCATTTCTCTACAATGGTCCACAAAATGAGGCCACCGTGCGTGAAGCCTTTGATCAATTGATTATAAATAGCTTAAAATGATCTAGTGAAATTTTTTTTACTCTCTATTTTATTTTGCTGCAGTGGCCAGGCTCTGGTTACTAACTGGTATTCAAGTTTGCCAGACAATTCCAAATTCAGGGTCAGTGAAGATTTAAAAAAACGCGTCAATTTTTGGGTGAAAATTTACTCTTACTACTCAACTACGCAGGGTGTATTTCATTTAACTGATAACCCAAGCTTTATATTGGGCGAGATTGATTTAACGGATATCTATAATAATTCTACTTTATCGGATGCTAAAAAAATCTCCAGAATAGAAATAGAAGTAAAAAATAAAAAAAAATATTATGCTAATAAATATAAAATTAATCCTGCTAAGGTCAGATTGCAGATGGGCTTGCGGGACCGAATGAGAAAAGCACTTTATTTGTCGGGCAAGTATATAAATCAGATGGAAAAAATTTTTAAAGATGAAAATATACCGATTGAGTTGACCCGGCTGGTTTATGTTGAGAGTTCTTTTAATATATATGCTCAGTCTAAGGTTGGTGCCAGTGGTCTTTGGCAGATCATGCCTTCTGTAGCAAAGCCTAAGGGTTACATCGCGAATAATTTCGATAAGCGCAATCATCCCATTTATGCCACCAAACTTGCGGCTAAAATCATGAAACAGAACTACTCAGCCTTTAAATCATGGCCCTTAGCAATTACCGCCTATAATCATGGATTAACGGGTGTTAAACGCATGGTCAAAAAAAACAACTCGGATCAAATTGAAGAACTGATTTCCTCCAAAAATGTAACGAGTTCATGGGGCTTCGCTTCAAAAAACTTTTACGCATGTTTTTTGGCCGTGCTCGAAGTTGAAAGAAGCGCTCCTGAGCTTTTCGGAAATGATCTTATCAAATCCGCCGGGCTGAATTTCAGAGAATATTATCTTCCGAATCGAACGAAAAAGAGCGAAATACTAAAGTGGTTTGATGGCAGCTTAACACGATTCAGGCAGATGAATCCCCATTTGAACTGGAGCGCCTTTAAGAATAAAAAAATTGTTCCTGCGGGAGTTCCATTAATGATTCCTGAAAAAAATTTCTCACTGGTCAGAAATTAATTATAAGTATCACAATGCTGTTTTAAATAGGCTTTTTTTAATGGGAAGATCAGTTTGTTGGCGGTCTTATTGCAATCGGATTTTGTCATTCTATTCTGGTACTGCAGATAGCAGTAAAAAATAGCTTCATCATGGTTTGATGAGTTTTTAAATAACTTAGTTCGGGCCATGCAACTGTTCATATCTTTTGAAGTGGTTGTTTCATAGAAGCAGATTGATTTGATTTCTACAGTTAGCTTTGTTGAGCTCATCTTTGACTTTACTTTGGCTAAAGCTGCACTACAGCCTTCATAACTTAAGGTTTTTTTGTACTGATTAAAACAATGAAGAATCGTATCTTCTTTTTCAAGTCGATGCTCTTGATGACTTGTGGTCGATAGGCAGCGAGAAAGCTCTGTGGCCAGCGCAGGCGTGCTGAAAAAATACAAAGAAAGAATTGAAACAATTGTTCTGCAGATGTTCATGGAGTAGGTCTTATTCAAGACCTTTGCCATAGGTAAACAACCTAGGTTCGTTTTAATGTCAATTTAAGTGTCTAATATTGAGACAGTTGACGATAAATGGGGGCTAGAGCCCCCATTTATTTAAATTTAAAGGCCAATAGGTCCAATGTCGATATCCAACACGCGATATGGGTTGTCTGAGTAATCAATTAAATAAAGGAAGGGTTCGATATTTTTTTGAAACACAGGTTG
The DNA here is from genome assembly GCA_038042235.1 of Bdellovibrionota bacterium. Lineage (GTDB taxonomy): Bacteria > Bdellovibrionota > Bdellovibrionia > Bdellovibrionales > Bdellovibrionaceae > Pseudobdellovibrio. The sequence continues at coordinate 14,450 of JBBTEQ010000160.1, forward strand.
AATCACGCCAGCTCCAGGGTAAAAGCCGCCACCACCAAAACCGGTATTCGCGGGGTCTAATTCAAAGGTAAAGGAAATAATTTTGAGAGCCCCATAAGACCAATCAGTGGTATCACCGCTAGCAATGTAAAGCTCTGAGCTTTGTTGAGGTTTGTAGCCATTCCATTCAGCCATTTTTTTTGCCATAGTTGAGTGAACTTTTAAATCATTTCCTGTCTCGATAGGATTGAATTTATGTCCCCAAGGGTAAAGTATAAGTTTCGAGAAACTATGAACTGATAATAGAATTGTTATGTTTTTGTGAGTTTCGACATAACTCTTAATTGCTATAGACTCAACTTCAGAAAAAGGCTGTGTTCCTTTAAAAGTATCACTATTCGGATCGGCGGATGAGCCTCCCGTGCCCCATTGGTAACCGTAGTTACGATTTAAATCGACACCAAAAGTACCGTTTGCATTACGCGTTCGGTTTTTTCTCCACATTTTATAGGAACCATCTTTAATGTCATATTCCATGCCATCTGGATTCACAACTGGGATAATATGTATATCGCGTGAGTTAATTAGCCCAACAACTTTTTGATTTCCGGCGCGGTATTGGTTAACTAAGTATTGAGCGAGCATCAAAGGCATTTCAACAGACAAATGTTCTCGGGCATGATGACCACCCATAAATATTACGGCAGGCTTGGTACTGGCCGTGTTAAAGTCCGAAGTAATACGTATCGCCCAAATATCACGGCCCTCTTGGGTTTTAGCAATAGAACTCATTCTGGAAATATCAGGATTATCCTGAGTTAGTTTATTAAGGGCTTCAGTTAACTCTGCATAATTATGATAAGGAGAATCTTTAGTTGGGAAATCTTTGGCACTCATTTCTTCAGCTAAATTTGAAGAAGCCTGCAGCCAGCCTAATTTTTTGATTTTTGCTAGTTCAATGTCGTTACCATACGCAATTACAAAATCGTCTTTAACAATTTCAATTGCAGCGCCGGTGCTGGCTATAACTGAACGCTGAAACTTATCTGTTGCAGCTATTTTCATCCAGTAATACTGCGAATTTTTTGAATTAGCGTATTTTACTGAAGATAGGGTTAGTAAAGTAAGAATTGCGAGACTAAGTAAGCCGATTTTTTTCATTTTCCATCCTTGGGTTTAGACGTTGATCCTGTCAAAAAATTCTAGCATGACCCAAAATGGAACCAACGAATAGTAGTTAAACTAGACCAATGTCTGGACGGCTTTGCAAATGAAAACTATTTCTTTTTTGAAAATTCTTTCGGCTTAGTGAATGAAATGCCAATTCCAGAGCCCTTGCTCCAAATAACTTCACCACTCAGTGTATGCGATGCATTAATTTTTTTTAGATTAATAGTAACTCTAACAAGATCTCCTTTTTTAGGAGAATAAGTGGAGTTGGTTATTTCAAAATAAGCCCCTGTACTCGATAGATTACGCATGCGGCCGTAAAGAACTTCTTTTTTAAATAGCACTTCGACTCGAACAGGCTCCTGAGTTTGAAAGCGTTTAGCCATTTGATTATTGGAGACGGGTTTTTTAGTCATACTATTTTATGACGTATCGGCAATATTTCTTATATTATTAAGCACCGACTTTAGTCATAAGCAAGTCGGGCACTAAAAATCTATAATTAATTTATAACAGACTTTTGTCTCTGTCTCAGGATTGAGCGCTTGCCGTGGGTCGTTATATTTTCAACAATAAAGAGTCATCAATTTATTAAGGAATGTGCAGCGTGAGTATGGGTTTGGATGTTCAGAAATTGAGATCAATTAAAATGCTAGTACTAGATGTTGATGGTGTATTAACAGATTGTCGCCTGTGGATGGATTCCAATGGTGAATGGAAACGAATTTACTCTG
>JBBTEQ010000161.1:0-6310 GCA_038042235.1 Bdellovibrionota bacterium
TCTAAGGCCTCAACATCGCTAACAAACCCCAAAGAACTTAATACAAAACGGGCCTGCATTAGCGATCCTAATAAGTTTTGATAAGGGCTTACTTGATTTGAAGCAATCCAAAGATTTGAAACTTTAGGTAGAGTTCCATTGGCATTTAATTTTAAATCGGCACCGGATAAAGCCGGTGTTACAAAAATTCTCTCTTTTTTGACTGAAGCTAAAAGTTCCGGAAAAGCGCGCTTAATTTGACGCTTCATCTTTTTAAGAACCAACCCGATATTTTCTGTATCTTCTGCGACTTCTGAATCGATAAAGCTCATCCATTGTGAAATCTGTGTCTGTGGTATGCTTTCACTGGCAGGTAAAAATCGACCTATGCAGGGGCCGATATCGTCATCTGTTGTGCCATTTAATAAAAAGATATTAGATTTATCTGATGATTGAGTATGAAACAAATCTAAACAAACACCCTGATAGGCCAAGGATTTTTTTAGTTTAGCTTTGGCACGCGCTGGTAAAACTTCATCTGGCAAAAGCAGTCCTAAATCTTTAGCCGCTCCTGCAAAAATAAAATTATGTGCATAGATGTGTTTTGAACCATTAACAATAACGTGAGTTAGTTTTGGCTGTGCATTGGTTGAATCTTGGTCTGCTAAGCCTTCAAATCCGAATTTTGTAACTATAGATTTTTTTTGAATTTTAGTTTGTAAACTCTCCGCAAGCTCCTGCGTCCAATGATGTGGATTTAGTTCAAGGTTTAATTCTTTTTGGCTCAAAAAATATGATAATTGCTGGTAAAACTCAGGGGATTTTTCGCCAAAACCAACAAATCTTTTAAAACCACTGGATTCAAAGGTTTCAATATTGTTCTCGGAACTTATGCTTGAGAGCTTTTTACCCAGCAAATCTTCTAAAAATGTCAAAGCCTTGCGAGACGCCTCAGTATCCGGATAAAATCTAAGGCCATTGTTAATTATTTGATTACCGAGAAGAGCTGCGCGATTATCGCCGCCACTCAATTCTTGCGCCTCAAGAATCAGAATATTGTCTGTCTCTTGACTAATTTTTTTGGCAATTGCTAAACCCGTAAGACCGCTTCCAATGATAATATAATCGTAGATATGCATAGCAATACGTTCATTGAGGGTTAGATAACTTGCAAGAAAATCTGTAGAAAAAATCAGGTGACGCGTTTAATCACAAAACGCAATAGAGTTCTGACAAAAGGCTTTAACCAGGCCTGGTGATCTAAAAAAGTCGCAATACCTGGCGAAACTTTATAATAGAATAAAATGCACTTTCTGCCCCAAAACGTTTGCTTTAATGTTTGATCGCGATAGCTGCGCAAATACTGTACTTCAAGTGCTGCCGGCGCTTCAAAGGCCGATGTCGCCACAAAACAGCGAGTTCGCTTTTTCTTAGCATTTGAAATAAATGATTTAACAATATCCGGATGCCGAGCCTGAGATATAAAAATCATCGCTTTTTTCATGATATCCGGGTAAATCGGTGTATAATTAATGAACTTAGACAGCTGAAGTGCCGCATGTTTTTGTCGATCCGAATAGCGGTCGTTTGAGTCGTAAATACGCAATAAATCCCAATAGGCCCCAACAATAACCGTCAATTCAGCCGTTCGAGCCGACTCCTTAAGAGATTCAGGATTCAGCTCTCCCGGTTTGCAGTCAAATACAAGCTCCAATACTTTTAGGTATTTTTCATAAGAAACGGCGGCCTCAGAATAAAGTTTATTAGCCATCAGCGCATGGCCTTTTTTAATCAGCGGAATACGCGATTGCCAAAGCCGCTTCTTGCGATCACCGGCGGCTCGGTCTTGTGCCATCAAAACTCCACCAGCGCCAAGTGCTCGTTTGCGCAGTTCGTTCATGCATGAGCGACACATTTCACTATTAACTTCATAACCGGGATCGAGTTTGCGTACGCGCTCGCGAAGCGCCAGCTCAACTGGATAAATTTCTGGAACATCTGTTGAACAATTAGCACACTTAACCATTGATTTAGTATTTTACAACAAATTCAAGGGGTCAATATCAACAATGACTTTTGTTTGTTTTATTATCCATTTTGAATTTCCCATAAGAGTTCTGACAAACTTGTTCAGCATTTTAGGCGATGCCGCCTTTAATAATAGGTGATACCTGTATTGATTTCGAAGCTTAGCCAGTGGCGCCGCAGCAGGACCTAAAATCTCAACTTCATCAAACACAGAAAACTTTTCTTTAAGAGCCTGGGCCCTCTGAGCCAACTGGTTTGCCGTCGTTTTAACTTTGCCTAGATCTGGTGATTGAATGCGCAAGGCAGTCAGTTTATGAAATGGCGGATAATTCAACTGTTGCCGGCTATTAAGCTCGGCCTTCGCGAAACCCTCGTAGTCATGATTTTTTGAAAACTGCACACTTTCGTGTTCGGTGTTATAAGTCTGAATAAACACTTTGCCAGGAGCTTCGTCATCTTTGACATGCCGGCCTGATCTGCCGCTCATCTGCATCATGAGCTGAAAACTTTTTTCTGTTGCCCGGAAATCGGGAAGGTTAAAACTGATATCGGCCAGCAAAAGACCCACAAGCTTAAGATTTGAAAAATCCAAACCTTTTGCAATCATCTGGGTGCCAATCAATATGTCGATTTCTGAATTTTCCATTTTTTTAATCAGTTCTTCCATTTCAGCGCGTGTCGAAATCTCATCGCGGTCGGCACGAGCAATAACTTTGTCTGGAAACAGTCGGATTAAATCCTCTTCAACTTTTTCGGTGCCTAAGCCCAAATTGATCAGCTCTCCCTCTTTGCAATCGGGACATTTACTTTTGAAGTTTTGATGGTAATCACAATAATGACAGACCAAGTGAACACCGGCATGCAAGGTCAGGCTCACGTCGCAATTAGGGCATTCCGTCGTAAAACCGCAATCAGGACAAAAAACCGTCTGCGCCATACCTCTGCGATTAAGCAACAAGGCCACTTGTTCTTTATTTTGTAGACGTATTCTCATTTCATTATACAGCGACTGCGATAACCAATTTGGTTTTTCAGCACTTTGTTTTTCAAGATCTTTTTCAAGTCGCATATCGACCACTTGAATATCCGGCAAAGGTCGATTTTTAACGCGGTTTTTTATCTGCTGCAAAGTGAATTTTTTATTCAGTACATTTTCCCAGGACTCTAAACTGGGAGTGGCCGACCCCAAAACCACCGTACATTTATTAAAGTGTCCAAGCATAATGGCGCAATCGCGGGCGTTGTATTTTAATTTTTCATCCTGCTTAAAGCTGGATTCGTGTTCTTCGTCGACAACAATCAATCCAAGATTTTCAATCGGGCAAAAAATCGCGGACCTGGCGCCTATCAAAATTTTTTTTCTTCCTTCAATCATATCCCACCATTGATTGGTGCGCTCGCGATGGGTTAATTGAGAGTGTAGCGCTGCAATCTGATCACCAAATCTTTCTGAAAACCGACGGATCAATTGTGGCGTCAAAGAAATTTCCGGTAGTAAAAATATGCCACTTTTGCCTTCGTTCAAAGTCTTTTCAAAAAGCTCAAGATAAATTTCGGTTTTACCCGAACCAGTTACCCCATGAATTAAATGTGTCGAGTAGCCCTTAACTTTATAAATTGAATCAACACAAGCTTGCTGTTCTGTATTCAGCTGGTGCTGTGTTTTTTTGTCAACTTGTGGCACCACTTCGGGACGACTGCTTTTTCTTATTTTTGTAGTTTTATCTAGCGGCGGAAAGCACAATTGAGCAACCTGCCCTAAGGGATGAAGATAATAATCTGACACCCACTCAATCCATTTCAGGCACGATTCTGGTAATTTGGGTAACTCTTGGTTTAAACTGGAAATCGGTTTAAGTTTATACTGATAAGAAAGAACGACACTTTCTTTTTCTTCATAAGTTTTAACAACAACGCCTCGCTGAGTACGATTACCAAGTGGAATATTAACAACATCACCGCGCGAAGCCTTAAACAATTCATTTTGGAAATAAGTTAAGCTTTCAAGCGGTGAGTCTACGGCGACCACAGCCAACTGACGCATCATCTGAATCTCGTATAAAATTCACGTACTTTATTTTCAAGGCTGCCCTTGTCAATCAAAAACATTTCTGACGGCGTATCCAAAGCATCAGTATAAAAATCCTTAATGCTGGCGCCACTTTTTGTTGAAAATTTAACGACCTTTACAGTTGCCGTCCGGTCTACACCCCAATTAATAACTTTACTGCTCGGATACTGAATCGCATTCTCTTTGCCGTAATGCTTGTAATCCGAAAACTCAACATCAGCTTCAGAGCGAAAACGAATTTTGCTCAAATGAAAAAAATCCTGATTAATCCAAATCTGCGGAGAAAGTGTCGCTAAACTTGAGGCGTCGCCGATAGCAAAACTAATAGCTCCGGCTGCGCGTGAAAGCCTAACCCGAGAAAAAATCCCTTGCTGTTTCAAATAAGATCGATATGAATCGGCCGATTTTATGGCTAAAAATCTTTCAAAAAACTCCGGCGAAATTTCTTTTACTATTTTATTTTTGCCTTCTAGGTGAGTTCTTTTTTTGTTATTATACAAATAATGAAGACTGAATAGGTCCTTAAGTGCGCCCTTGCCGACGGCATTCAATTTTAGATTTTTATCACCCTCAATAAGCCAGCTTTCTTTGATGATATATTCTTGATCGCCTTCTGTAAAAACAACATTTTGCTCAACTGCGATAATTGTGTTTCCGGCCTGCTCTGTGGTGCCAGTTACGGTTTTACTTAAAATCGTATCTAATGGCAGTATATAAGCCTCCGTCGAAACCGAACTCAGCAGAGCCACAATTAACAGGGTCACAGGCTGGACTATTGTCATAACAAGCAAAAGGATGAATGTTTTCATGATAAAAATATATCATAATGAGCCAAAAAGTAGAGTAATATAAGAACAAATTAACAGAATGTGTTAACATAATATTAATTTAATGAAAGCACTGAACATGATGAAAATTTTTGCTCTTATTAGGGGGTACCGGCTTACCGCGCTTATTGCCATTGCAGCCCTAGGCCTTGCGGTGCTTTCCTCGTGCACCGTGCAGCAAGGAAAAAGCCTTTTATCAGCGCAGACATCTTCTGGCGACAGTGTTCAAAAAGTTGTGGATAGCGTACCCTTTGCCTATGATGTAGCCGTTGATACAATTTCCTATAATTCTTGCGTCGGTGGCGACTTAAATTCTAGCGGAAAATTACATGGAATTAAGTTGGGCGCTAATGAGGGTTTTGTTGACACCACTGGCACTGGGGCCGTTAAGGGTGGACTTAAGTTAAGGTCTGATTTTTTGCAATACCTTGCAAAAAATGTCGATCCAACTTTTCCAAATACCTCAATATCACCATCGCAAATTCAATACATTTTACAGAACTCACCTGTGAATAAAGATCTAAAAATTCAATACGCCGTCAGAAACTCTAGTAATTTAAAAGTTGTGCTTGATGTAATTCAACCGAGTTCCACTGAGGTCTTCGTGCCCATACGCGACGGAATTTATGATGGCAGCACTTTATCAGAAGATCCCGTTGTAACTTCGATTACAGAGAAAGTAAAATTTGGAGGTGGCACGGGTCCTGCTGCCACTGTGCTTTCTGAAGGCCCACGGGTTTATAATGTGGGTTCAAAATCAAGTCCCGACCCCTTAGAGGGCTCTTTGGGTTATTCAAATGCCTTTGATTTCTCTTTCCCCGTCATTGCGAATACCGATGACAATACAGGCGCAGGCGAACAATATTCTGATAACGTCCGAGCACAATTTAATTCTTTTAACTATCTTTTAGCAGTAACTTTCGGTAGCGAATCGCAACAGTCTTCTACTGATTTAACTCCGAGCAATGGATTTAATTCTCTTAAGCGAAAAACCGAAACCGACTTAAAAAGAGCTTTTTGTCGTGGTTTCGAACTTGGTTTTTCTTCTAAAAACTCAGCGCTTTCAAGCTGGAGAAAAAATCTTCTAACTCAAGTGGTTGAAAAAAATTTGGAAGATGGGCGGCTGGTGGCTGGCGCTTCTTGGACCTGTGACAACATTTTAATTATGAAAACCAATCAGTTAAATAATAAAAAACCCTCTGAGCCCGCTTGCGCCGAGCTGATTGCCAGCGATTTATTAGATACTAACATCTCAGCCAGAGTTAAAAATATTCGGCGGCATTATTCAGAAGATCAATGGGCCGTAGGTCTTTTTTATGCTGCAAACGCGCTCTACAATCCGCTGACCCGCACCGTCGGCCCAACTTTGTGTCTCGTCAACAAACAAGCTAATTGTTACCTCCCC
>JBBTEQ010000162.1:0-13894 GCA_038042235.1 Bdellovibrionota bacterium
CTACTCCTGGAGGGTCGAATTCATGAATCAAGCTTAAGGCATCTTCAAGGTCTTCGATCTCTATTTTTTCTTCTTCAGAAATCTGCGCAAGAGGAACCTTTAAATAACCGTCATCATCGATATGAGCAATAATGGCATCGGCCGCTTTTTCTTCATGGTCTGCAAAACCTGTCATTTTAACTTGCCAATACAAATGGTCGTGTAAAGTCTGCGTAGAAGAAATTATATTTTCATAATTCATGATCTCTTCGTTGCCATGAGAGGCTTCGCGCGGGGCTTTATGCTGGGTTTCTAAATAAGATTCCCATTCAAACTCATCTTGCTTCTGAGGATCTTGAACACTCTCGCTTGAACTGGTTTCAACTTTTGTTTCACTTGAATCATTGGTTTGAGCTTCGGCCTCTTTTGTTCTTTGAAAATCTTCTTCTCTTAAAACTTCGGCTTCTTCTAGAATGGGATTTTCTTCAAGTTCATTGCGTACTTGTGATTCTAACTCTAGACGAGACATCTGCAAAAGTTTGATCGCTTGCTGCAATTGCGGCGTAATGACCAGATTTTGACTTAAATTCATTGTCTGTCTTAGTGCCATTATACCCTCGTAAATAATTTCGTCTTAAATATTAAAGACGGAAATTTTCGCCCAAATAGAACTTTCGTGCCAATTCAGAATTTGCAATCTCACTGGAGGTTCCAGTGACCTGAATCAACCCATCCTTCAAGATATAAGCATAATCGCAAATACCTAAAGTCTCACGCACGTTATGGTCAGTTATAAGAACTCCTATACCTTTGGCCTTAAGAGTTCGGATAATATTTTGAATATCTGCAACGGCAATCGGGTCTATACCGGCGAAAGGCTCATCTAAAAGTAAAAAGTGTGGATTGCCAGCAAGAGCTCTTGCAATTTCAACACGCCTGCGTTCGCCACCGGATAACGCATATCCATAGGAACTGCGCAATAGATTGATATTGAAATCCTGAAGTAGCAATTCTAGGCGCTCACGCCTTTCTTGTGCACTAAGGTCATGCGCCTCAAGGGCTACCAGAATATTTTCTTCAACGCTGAGTTTCCTAAATATACTGGGCTCTTGTGCCAAATAACTCAGGCCAGCTCTAGCACGTTTATACATCGGAAATCCTGTAATATTCAGATCATTAAGTAAAATTTCGCCCTCATCTGGCTTAACCAAACCCACCACCATATAAAATGAGGTGGTTTTGCCTGCGCCATTCGGACCCAATAGGCCTACGACCTGGCCGGATTCAATTTGAAAGGACACCTTCTGTACAACCTTACGACTGCCAAATTGTTTTGAAATTTTATTTATTCTCAGCGTGCTTTTTGCATCATTCATTTAAAGTGCACCTTGCCTAATCGGTTTCAATGTCGTCTTCGTTTTATTTATCTTAACTTTTTTTCCACCATCAATAAAGACGATTTCCTCTCCCCTGATTTCATCACTACCCTGCTGGACCTTCGGCTGCCCGCGCATAGTCATTTTATTCTGGGTTAAGTCCATCTCAAGCTCATCACAAGTGCCTTTACGATCTAATTCAGTAAATACAACACATTGCTTTAACAAAATCTTAACAAATGATTTATTAATGTCTGAATAATAAAAACTAGCCATCTGAGCTTTTACATTAAAATCTCCTAAATACATTTTTACATCGCCTGAAAATGAGGCCTCTTGGCTGTTATTTGTGAAATCAGCACGCACCGCTGTTAATTTAAAATTCTTTCCATTAATCAGCTTAGTAGTAAAAATTTTATCTAAAATTGACATGGTGTTTTTACTGATATCCACTAATAGTTTTTCACCGGTCAATCTGAAGCCATCCCCACTCTTGTCCCTTGGCCCTTCCATTGTGACTGAATCGTCGCTGGTGATAACTTTCTGTTTGGAAATATACTTTAGGGTATCGGTGTTAAACCTATAACCATTCAGACTGCTAGTCGTCGCATGACCGCGAATTATAATATCTTTACTAGTACCGTCAATTTCCCCTACATCTCCGGCAACCGTATAGTTCGCTTTATTTTCGTTGAAAAATTGCACCTGAACGGATTTAAGAACCCATTGCATATCCGAGGTTCCAACGGCTTCGTTAGCAAAGAGTTGATAACTCTTTTGATTATCACCATTTTCGACTATATGAACGCCTTGGGCTTTTTGTTCGACGACACCTTTTTTATCATTTTCAGTTGCTGTTATACTTTTTTCGAAATCTTCGCTTTCAGTATTGCTCTTTTCGAGTGAAGTTGGCGACATGATAATAATTTCCAGAAAAACAAATACTATAAATAATAAAAAAAGCAGAGAGTATTTATTTATTTTCAGTGCCAGGGGTCGCATTTTCATTGCCCAATTCTTTGCTCAACTCTTTCGAGACTGCGAAGTTAATCGGACCACCACCGGCCTCATAAATCGAATACATTATTTTTTTCATAGTCAAATAATCGATAGATTTATCTGCCTGAATCGTAACCTTTTTCCAGGCATTTTTTTCTTCAACTTCTGATTCGGCAAGTCCCACCGTTTTCCCCACAACTTTTGCTAATTTATTTTTTAGCTTAGCATCTTGCTCATCTTTGGCTTTTTGCAAAAGAATTTTTGCTTGATCTCGTAAATTAGGAATAACCCATTCTTTTGAATTTTTAACTTCGTCAAAAGTGGCTACGCGAGTTTTATCAATTAGCACTTCTATTGGCGACACCGTAATAACCAAAGACGGTTTTAGGTCAAGAACACGACTGGCCTTCGGTAACTTCACCTCTTTTGGTATGTAAAGAATCTCACCGGTTGTATTATAGTTTTGCAAAAGAAAAATAGCGAGCACCGTGAACATATCAACCATTGCGGTAAGTGATAGTATCACCGTAACCGAACGTTTGTTGCCTCTGCGTTTTAATATATTATGATTTCTATGGCGCTGCCCGGGTTTATAAATAGCCACTAGCTTGGCCCCCCTGTTAATAACTCAGGAGCGAAACCGGATTTTAACCCCGCATCCATAACCTGAATTACATATTCATAAATAATATCATCAGAAATCGCGATTTTTATTCCGTTCTTTTCTGGATACCTTTTTTTTATTTTTGTTAACTCGTCCACAAGTGCAGCAGCATTATATTGATTATCAATTTTAGGGATTGGTTTTGTTACAGTGCCAATTATTAAAATATAACCACTTTGAACAACGTCTAATCTTAAAATCAAATCTTCAAGCGGAGGAGGTGTGTATTTGTCCGCACCTGGATCCTGAGGGGAAGCAAAAGATGCGCCCAACTGAATCATTGATACCTGAGTCCATACGGCTGAGATCAGCAGAAAGGTAATTAAGACTGACATCAAATCAATAAAAGGAACGAGATTCAGATCTACATCTACACTGCGCCCTTTTCCTGATGTCTGTATTTGTGACATAACAACTCTCTCCCAGTTTTACTCAGTTAATCTTTTAATTTATCCCGATTAGCAGCCACCAAGTTCATTAGCGACATACTTGTTTCAAGTAACTCATTTTCAGATTTTTGAATCATATGCTGAAATAGTCCGTAAAATAAAATTGAAACAATGGCTACAGTTAATCCAAAACCCGTACAATTAAGTGCATGAGAAATACCTTCAGATAGCAACTGAGCTTTTGTTGCAGGATCTGCAGATGATACCGCTCTGAATGAACCAATCATACCGATAATGGTTCCAAGCAACCCGGCAAGAACAGCAATATTACCGAGAACTGCCAGAAAAGAAGTGAATCCTTCTAATTTCGGCATTTCGCGAAGCACCGCTGCATCCATCGCCACCTGAACCTCTTCATCCGGCCTTTTATTCATCACCTGAACCAGTCCCGACTTAACGGTATTTGTCATTGGTGTCGATTTGGAATCACAAAAAGATATGGCCTGGCGAATATCTCCATTTAAAAGCATATTAAAAACCTGATCAGAAAAATCTTTCTTATCAACTCTTAATTTTCGGAGTGCGGTAAATCTTTCTATTACCAGTATTAATGCCAGTATAGCAATTACCAGTATCACGTACATTACAAATCCACCTTCGGCAAATGCCCTGACTACCGGATTCATATTTTCCATTGGGTTCACGCTGTCCTCCTAAAGTTTTGGTCCATCAAATATAAAAGGAAATGAAATTTCGGCAACTGTACCAGGGGGCGCCTCCGGAAATTTCAAACCTAACATTCTTAATCTTACACACTCTTCAACCTGTTGATTATTAATCGTCGATGCTGCTTTTACAACTTGGGAATTATTTGCAACACCCCGATCATCAATATCCCACTTAATCACAACTTTACCTGCCAGATTAGTATTCCTTCGATATTCCCTCTCGTAACAGGCTTTAAATTGTGGAAGCGCAAACTTCACTGCTCTTCTAACTGCTTCTTTATCTATTGATCCTACGAAAGTCTCACCACTTCCGCCAGCAGAAATATTAACACCACCTTTTTCACCTAGACCTTCTCCACTTCCGTACTGACTAATGCCTCCACCGCGTCCTTTAGTTTTTAAAGATCCAATGCCTTGAGTGGCCGTACCAGCTCCGCCAGCTCCAGTGTCTTTAATTTTTGAACCCAGATCTTCGCCCTGTCGATTACTATTGAACCCAGAAGCGCCAGCCTTTTCACTATCGCCAATCAATTGACTTGCGCCGCTATAGGCTTGATCCAATTTGCTGCGCGATCCACTATCACCAAAAGCACTTAATAGACCTGTATTCTTCATATCCAGTTCTTTACTCTTGGCATTAGCTCCAGCGGTCGCAGAAGTTTTAATTGCACCGCCTTGCTTCGCAGCTGTAAACATTTTGGTCTTTAGTTTTGGATCCTTAGGTACAACTTGGGCAGCGGGAGCTGCGGCCTTGACCACTTCAACTTTTTGTACGGGCTTAGCTGGCTCTGGCGTAGGCTTTACTACTTTTGTTTCCTCGGCAACTATCACTTCCTTTGGAACCTCTTGAACAGGCGCCACCTCAACCACAGGCGGTGGTACGAATACAATTTTAGCCAAACGTGCAATTTCCGGCTCTGTTTTATCAGGCACAGCCTTGGGTTTAGATAGCGTAACCAGTAAGCTGGTTAAAATTGCAATGATCAGTGCGGCTAATATTCCCGTTAATTCTGACGATCCTAAAATCACTGGCGAATCAAAAACAACTGCTGGAGCTTTAGGAGCATACCTCACAACTAACTGCATTCCATTATCCAGCCGAATGAAGCAAACTTCAGCTTGTTGTAATTTGTAATTATACTCTTCGATAATTTTAACTTCGCCGTCTCTGACGACTTCAATCTTCATCTCGGGAGTTATACTTATAAAAGCACCGGAATCTAAACTAAGTAACTTCCATTTTTTTAGTACTGACCCTGCCGGCACAATTATATCACCGTTAATACCGATAGTTTTTTGACCTGAAGGTAAAAAATGATACGTGTTCAGTATCCGTTCATTCCAGCAAACCATAACTTCTATATAATAACCGCTACCAGCCTTTAAATAATCTTTTAAATCTCCGACCTCACTTTTAATAGCGGGCTTCGAAAGTGGAATAACCGACGCTGGCTGTGCAGAGATGGTAGGCCTGTCTGTTGGTTTTAATACACCAATCGCACCAGTAAATAATACTATACTATAGGGCCCAACCTGAAATGATTCACCATTTCCTAGCTGTTCATCCATAACAGAATGACCGTTTTTGAAGGTGCCCTTTTCTGAGCCCATATCACATAAAAAAAACTGCTGACCACGTTTTTCAACTAGACAATGAATAATAGAAACTTCTGATCCCAAATCTATTTGAACTTCGGGGCTATTTCCTATAACTACTCGATCATCGTGAGCAAATTGCTTAACAGCAAAAATCTGATCTTTTTTATATATACGAAACACCAGCGGTGACTTCAATTACCACCCCTAAGCCTTTTAATATCTTCTGTGGAACGACGCATTTCTGGAAAAAAATTTTCACGCAACCGAATTAAGCGTTTATAATTAAAATTCTTTTTTTGAAATAAATAAAAAAGATCCGGCTTGTCAACACTTCCCTCTATCAGCTCGTCTTCAAAACTGATCACTTGTTTTTTTACGGACTTAGCTTGAGAGGTCGCCTTATCCGCAACATTTGTGCTGGTTTGAGCGTAGATAGGTAACCCAGTCAAAACAAACACTATAATTAGAATAAAGGCATAACTTAAATGTCGAAGTTGTCTTACTAAAAAACCTGCCATCAAATACCCCATCATACTATTTTAAACCAGCTTTCGCTTTATTTTCCAAATTTTTTATTAGCTCACGAGACTCATTGTCGATTCCGACAAACTTTAATCGATTAATTATATCCAGTCCATCATTATACTTAGCTTGTTTTTCAATCAACAGAATCGAGAAATTAAGCAACGCCGATTTATGATCCGGAACTTTTTTAAGGATGCTTTCATAGATATCGGATGCGTCATCAAGCTTACCTGTGGCCTGCAAAGCAATCGCATAGTTGTTGAGACTATCCACGCCAATCAGCTTAATATCTGCAAATTTTTCGAGAGCAATAACAGCATACTGATACGATTTGTTTTTAACATAAATTGCGGCAATATTGGCTGCTGCAGAATGGTTTTTAGAATCCAGTTCAAGCGCCTTATGAAACATATTGATAGCTTCTTTTTTTTCGTTTTTTGCGAGCTCAATCAGGCCCAAATTATTGTAAACGGCCGAGGACTTAGGATGCGATGTAAGCGCTTTGTTCAGCAGCAGTTCAGCCGCTGCCAATTGTTGTTTGTTGTAGTAGTACATTGCTAATGCATTCAAAGCCTTTAAATCTTTAGAATTCATTTGCAACAGATCATTACTAATAGTTTTAATACTTTCATTATTACCAGAAGTAATCGCTTTTTCTAAATCCCTATATGAAATATCGACTGTAGGCGCAATAACTACCGGCGCACTCGGCACTGAAGGCGAAGGCGATTTGCTGGTTTCTTGCTTTACAGGAGCAACTGAAGCGGTATTTGTTTCAATATCAAGTAACTCAGAGTTTTCAGTCACTAAGCTCGTGCTACAGGAAAGCATAGTCAAGCCTAAAAAAATAAGCCCAAATAATTTAATCATTATCCATCGCCCAATCAATCGATTTGATTTCACTTGATTGTTCTCCCATATAATAAAACTGTTGCGGATATTTTTTATTCATTTTGTTAAACGAATTATTATACGCTTCGCTATACATGCGCAACTCGGCCCCTTTTTCAATTGCAGACTTATAACCTTCGTCAGATTTTTTAACTAAGGGCTCTGTTATTTTTTCAATTTCAGATAAGTAAAGTTTCTTTTGATCGGGATTCAAGCCGGCAGGAACGGGCACAGAGGCGAATGACTGAGCTAAATGCTCATTAGACTGACCCAGTGTATAGAGCGCAGCAATAATTTCTTCAGAAGAATTCAGTTTAATAATATTTCCTAGCTGTTTGTTAAGTTGATTCATAATTTCTAACTTTTGACCAACAGCAGCCTTTTGTTTACTTGCATTAGAAGGTATTTTAATAGACTTAAGACGATTAAATGTTTCCTTGGCTTGAATTAGATTAATTTTAGCTAAAAAAGTTGCTGCATTTTCTTTTTTTCGACCAGTCAACTCTAAAAGTAGCTTATTAATTTTGGTCTCAACTGAGGCGACGTACACTGGGGCACCAAGCTTAACAGAGAGATCATAAATCCAATAATGCGCTTCAATTTTTTTATCACTCGTTGCATCGCACATACCAAGATAGGTTTTATAGCTAGTTGTTGCATCCTTTAATCTATTAGACTCGCGTTGCATTCTGGCAATTTTGAATAGTACAGCAGCACGATCGTCTTTATTTTTGCTGGTTTTCATATACTTATCATATTTTTTAATGGCTTCGCTGCGATTACCGATAATTTCAAGCATAACCCCAGAGTTATAAAGATAACTGTCGTTTAGTGGGTCCGTGGGATTTTCGTTTGCTAACTCTGAATAGAGTTTGGCTGTTTCCTCAAACAAACCCGACTCTTGGGATAATTTCGCCAACAATCTTTTTGCTTTTGGCTTCAAACTTTTATCATTCAAATTTGTACCTGCTGATTTGTGTGAAATAACCTTTTTATAATTCACTACAGCCTCTTTATTTTTTCCGGATCGTTCAAAATTAATAGCCGCATTGTACAGCGCGGCCATATTCAAATCGGATTTTTCATGCTTTAGGGCAAATGTCTGAAATTGTTTGGCTGATTCCAAATACTTCTTTTCCAACTCAAGATTTTGCCCAAGTTTAAAACTGGCTTTCTCGAGTACGACCTTGATTTCAGCTCCCATTTTTGAATCAGAGATAGATTGATTCGCCAAAAGCTCTGAACCGATTTTTTCTAAACCCACATAATCTTTTTTAAGAGTGTATATATCTAAAAGTAAATTGGCGGAATACTCAGAAAACTTGGTTTTTGGATGCAGTTCAACAACTTCTTTAAAACGCTTTTCTGCCGCATCAAAATTATTTGTTAAATAATTAAGACGACCCATACGAAATCTGATCTCCGGGGCTCTACTCGCAGCAGGAAATTTTTTTAAATACCAATCTGCAGAACTTATAAACTGGCTTGTTTTCGAATCGAGAGTAATAGGTTCAAGTGAATTACCTGTCTGTTTTTGCAACTCATCGTCTGTTGGCAGAATTTGTTCAAGGGCCAGCAAAACATTCTGTGCAGATTTTTCTAGATATTGATTATTAGGGAAACCGTTAATTACAGCCGTGTACTCAGCCGCAGCCTCATTAAACCGACCAAGATCAAATAGTAACTCGCCGTAGAAAAAATGCATGTTACCCGCGTGGACTGATTTAGCAAACTCAAGGAAATAGAGTCTATAGCCTTCATCGGCAGCTTGTCTTGAATAAGGTGCGCGAGAGTTTTGTGCGGTTTGATGCTGTTGCATAATATAACTTCGCAATGTCTGCTCTTGCTGAAGTGCACATCTTTCAATGTACTGTGTATCGCTTTGGTTGGCTTGTCCCCATGAGGATTTTGAATTATAATTTTTTATCCAACTATAAAGCTCTGATTTAAACTCCAAAGGGTTTTTAGTGAAAAAATTATTTTCCACAATCTTAAATTGATACTCAAACGCTTTTTTGCCTAGCGGATCACTTGCTATGAGGTATTTAAATACTTCCCTCGAGCCCTCTCGATCCCCCTTGTTCGATAGATAATAACCTAATTTTTCAATGTATTTGTTGGCCTCCTGAACTGGTTCTCTGTTATTTAAACTTCTGAAATAACTAATGGATCGTTTTACATCATTGATATCGGCAAGAAAAACAACCATATCATTCATCGACTCATTTTCTAAACGAGCATTATTAATTTTTTTACCAGAAGCCAGGCTAGTTTGCTTGGCATTACGTGCCGATTTAATAATAAAATTCAGATATTTTATTCCTTGTTCGGTTTTGCCAAGCCTAAAAAGACACCAAGCTGCTTTATATAAGGCCATGCTGTGCAGACTATGTTTGTTGTCTTTAATTAAAAATGAATACTCTTTATAGGCGTCAACCCATTTTTCATTTTCAAAATGCGCTTCGCCAATTGCAAAGTGCGCTTCGCCAGTATATTCACTTTTTGGAAATCTGGCATTCAGTTCATCATAGTACTTCTTACCGACCTGTATATTCCCAAGTTCATAGTTATTATACCCCAAAAAAAACAGCGCTTGGCTTACTTTTGGATCATTTGGAAAATCTCTCAAAAACCAGTCATACAGCTGAATAGCTTTTTTATTATAACTTTTTGCCACTTCCAAATTCAAAATTGGTTTAGTTTTGATAGTGTTTGCTAAAAAGGCTTTCAAGTTGCGATCGTATTCATCTTGTTCTCGATTATCAATAATACTTGCCTTTTCTACATAAAGCTCAGCCAACCTTAGCCAAAGCTCGCCACGTTTACTGCTGGCCTTGAATTTATTTGTTAATTTAAATAATTCATCTATCTGCAAATTTAACGTCTTTTCATACGCGGCGTGGTCTGCATTCTCATATTTGAAAATTTGAGATGATCTTGGCGGCTTTACCGAACTTAAATTCACATTTACTTTTTCTTTAAATAACGGTTGTGCTGAAGGCACATTCTCTGTTTTCTTTTGGGTCTGTTCAGCTTTTGAACCGCGGCTTTCTTCCTGAGCTTTTTTCATTAAGTCACCTAAGGTGATCTTTTTTTTAGTACCAGCCGCTTGCCCATACACAATTCCTGGCAGTAAAAGGGCTAAAAATAGATATTTATTGTATTTATTCACAGCTCTGCTTTCCCAAATAGTGATAATTGCCAACTTCATCTAACCAGTACTCACCCGAAAACGGATAGTACTCATAGCCATTTTCAATATAAAAAGATCGATCTTGATTTTTTTGCGGGCCGATACCAGCAAGATTTTTTCCGGCAATTTTATTCTTAATTGCTTCTTTTCTTCCATTTATCATTTCATATCTAATAAAACTAGATTGCTCATTCAGATCAGTAATTTCAGCTTTTATAGTCAAGAGATGATTTTTAACCAGCTCTCCCAATACAGTTCTGACACTTTTAATTCTATTATTCACAATGCGGTCGGCATAGGCACCCACTGACGAGCCGCTCAACTCAGAATTAGAACTGATAGCTTTTTTCTCTTCATATATTTTTTTTAAATAGGCATAAGTTCTGCGGACATCGCCTTCTTCAGCAATATGTTTGAGTATATTATACGGTAATGCCAACTGCTTTTTAGCATCGGATTTCTTTTTCAACTGATACGTTTTATTTATTTCCTGAAAGTAGCTTTCAGGATTTGTCTCCTGCAAAAAAGTATTTACTTTTTTAAGAGCCAGGCTGTATTGCTTCTCATATAAAGCCAGAACTTTTTCCATTTCGTCATATTGGCAAATATAAAGATACACGATGGCTCTTAATAACAGTGTTTCAGGTAAATAAAAGTCCTCATAATAAGAAGAGTGTAGCGACTGAAAGTTGCTCAAGGTGGATCTAAAGCGAGCCGCACGCAACATGGCCCAGGTTTTTTCAAACAAAGCTTCATGCCATAAAATATTATCACGAGGAATTTTTGCATAGGCCTCAATAGACCTGTTCCAATCCTTTTTTTGATACAATGTACGGGCAATAGCCAGTTGCGCTGATACCTTATTTGTATCTGTTATGCGCGCTCCTTTTCGGCTTTCTAACAATCGATTAAAACTCTGCAGTGCAAGGTCCGGCTGTCCTGACTCCGCCTGAGCTAAACCCATATTATATAAGGCGCTATAATAATAGCGGCTTTTTTCTGTGATTTTGCGATACAGATCAACAGCTTCATTATTAAGTCCTGCCTTGTATTTAAATTCAGCCAACCTGAAATATAATATCTCACGACTGGCAGCGGGAATTTGATTGATATCAACTCTTTGAACGGCAAAGTTCAAGAGTGTTTCATCACCCAGGCGATCGGTAACAATTAAAAGTTTTTCAATTGAAGATTTGGTGAATGATGGATCTCCCGATCTTATGACTTCAACAAACTGAAACGCAGCACTCTGATTAAGACCAAATTCCATTAACAATAGGCCAAACAAATATTTAACGCGGGCCTTTTCGGCAGGAATTTCAACTATTTTGGATATCGCCAGTAACTTTTGAGCTGCTGCTATATTTTTACCTGATTTTACCATGCTGACCGCATTATTAATTTCGGGCTTAAAAGATTTTCCTTCTGCTGCCACTATGACTCCTGCAGAAAAAAATATAATTAAAATATTCAAAAATGAAATATTTCTCATCGGTAACTTGCCTCCGGGAAGAAAAAGCTAAGCCCAGCTGTGAAGATTAAATCATTGTAGTTACTTTTCGCTGGCGCACTTGTTGCGCCGGCGTCCACCACTGGCGTTGCTTGATATAAGTTCCAGCTGTAATCCCAGCGGAAAGCCATTGATTTAGAAAGAGCAAAAATCTGCCCAGTTCCAATGTGAAATGTGGGCACGGTTTTCTCTTGTGAATTGGTGCCAGACAGACCGCCGCCAAATGAAAAATACATGTCAAAGGGTATAATTTTACTATCAAGATTAGAAACCTTACCGTAAATTGGAGACCAAACCAGGTCCAGCAACATATTATATTTAGTGATAACAAACTTATCAGGCTGAAGACTATTGTTGGCGCGGATTTCTTTAGCCGCTTCGGTTTCGGAGCTAGAGAGGAACATTCCTGAGGCTTCTATTCCAAAGGATTCTGTAAAATGATAGGCCAAATTAACTTTAGCACCTATATTAAGGAACCAGGGTGAGTTTGTGGTCATACCGCCAGCAGCATAAAGTTGAAACCTCTCTGTTTTCGGCAAGAACTTTTTTTGTATTACCGAAATATCGCTAAATGGTGCCAGTTTATTCAAGTCAGTTAAACTTTTTATTCTGCTGTCTTGTACATCAGCATTATTTTTTATTCGTAATTGTATTTGCTGTTCTTGTTCAGATGTCGGCCCTAAGGATTTAACACTAGGTCGTATCTCCTGTTGAACCTGCTTACTTCTATACAAATTTTCAATATTTATAATTTCTTGATCATCTATATTCTCCGGTAGAGGCGGCTCCTGAGCCTGTGCTTGAGTCGGCACTTGGGTCTGAGCGATAGCTACCGGTCCAACCAGCCCCGCATTAATAACTAATAAAGCAAACAAGATTCTCATGCGCAGAGCTCCTCCTAAAATATGTAGTTAACGCCAAATTCTAAATTGGTCGTGTAGGTTAATCTTTCTGCGAATGAATCATAAGTTGGAACAGGATCGACAGCCCTTAATGCCCCCGTCTTAAATGGAATTGGGGCATTGCCAATAAATAATCTTAAATCAACCTTAAAGGCGATATTACTGGTAAAATAAAATCTTTCACCAACACCGATGGCCACGGTTGGGTAGGTCTTGTGAACATATTTAATTAGCCCCGCCGCTGCCGATGCGTAAATGGATGTATTAATCACGCCATCTTTTGTAACACTTAATTTGCCATAAAATAATTTATAGTTATAATCGCCAATTATACTGTACTGCGGAAAAGGTGCTCTGGTAAAATCTAAACCGAAGTCGCTCTTAAGACCTTCAGCATCTTTAGATAAACCATTACTGTTCACAGCCCATAGCACACCCAAAGAGTGGGTTTCATTAAAATGATAACCTAGTGAAACACCGAATTTAGAGGTGCTGGCGATAGGTTCACTAATCGCTAGGCCGCTGAATAAACCTACATCGAATGTTTGAGTATCCTGAACATTACGACTTTTCACGCTAACTGGATTATCAAAAACCGGATACACTGACTCTTGTGCCAGTTCGTCCTTTGGAACGGCCACTATATCGCTAGTCTGCTCAGCCGATGAATCAAGACCACAAAAAACAACAACCCAAAACAATGCTGTTAGTAATATATTGACGATCACATGGGCCTCATATCTTTAGAGTAAAATCCATATTGTAAAATAAAATTGCATACCTCGCGGACCGCACCGTTTCCACCCGGTCTTTTAGTAACATAATGTGCAACCTCAATAACTTGATCAACCGCTTCGGGAACGGTAGCACCGAAAGCCACTGCTTTAATCAGCGGTATATCAAAAAGATCATCACCAATATAAGCCGTTTCATCTGCTCGCAGACCTGACTCTTTTAAAAGTTTTTCAAAAAATGGCACTTTGTTAACGGCTCCTTCATAAAAATAATGAAAGCCCAACATCTTCGCCCGTGCACGCACATCGGAAGCCTCTGCCCCAGTAATAATCGCTAATTTGTATCCTGCCTCAATCAAGGCTTTAATACCAACGCCATCGCGAACAGAGTAAATTCGTTTCCAT
>JBBTEQ010000163.1:0-7413 GCA_038042235.1 Bdellovibrionota bacterium
ATTAATATATAAAACACAGCTTTCATTTTATCCCACTCTCTTCTTCGTTAACGGAAAGGCGGCAAGGCCGATATGATAAACCTGCGATTTACCAGCCTCTTGTTTTTCTATATCCGCTATTTCTTCGTGTGCCTTTTGTATGATATCCTTTACTTTTTTAAACCCGCCCTCAGACAAAGAGACCGTATTGCCCAAGATCAAACGGTTCTCTCTTACTGTTAGATATATGGATTCAATAGCCAAATTAAACATCTGTTTATGAAAGCTCGATAACGAAAGCCTGTAAATATCGCTGTAACAATCCACCTGTTCTTTTAAGATTTTTACCTGAGAATCTTCAGATATCTCTATGAATTTTTCTTTTACCAAAAAGTTGATTGCTTTTTTTATTTCTGAATCTTTAATTTTATGCGCAAAGCTATTTCGAATGTCTGAATAGCTACTGATTTTCGGGTTAAATGTAAAATACTCCTTGAGTGCAACAAAGTACCAATGGCTTAAATATGAATACGCCTCTAATTCTTCAGGGTTATTTTTCTGATATTTCTTGTCCTTGATTATTTTGTCAAAAATAGCAATTTTTTCTTTTTGGTTTTCGGACCTTGATAAACTTAGTAGCTCAGTTAGGTGTTGCATTTCATATTTGTCGATACGCAAAACCTTTCTGAATTTCTTTAGAATATCAGCGGAAAAATCCTTTTTTCCGCTGATAACCTGTGACAAATATGATGGGGATATTTCAAGCATCAAAGCAAGTTTTCTGAGTGTTAGTCCGTTAACACCATTAAGCTTAATTAAATCCTCGAAGTATCTTTTATAGTCGTGGTAGCGATACACGCTTAGTTTCTTTTTAACCATATTAGTTAGCCAGTACTCCGCTTACGCTTTCAGCCGCTGTTTTCAAACTGACTCCTCCATTATGATTATT
This sequence comes from Bdellovibrionota bacterium, assembly GCA_038042235.1. GTDB lineage: Bacteria > Bdellovibrionota > Bdellovibrionia > Bdellovibrionales > Bdellovibrionaceae > Pseudobdellovibrio. Next base: position 929 of record JBBTEQ010000163.1, read on the forward strand.
TAACTGGTCCAAAATCTGTTGCACGCTAAGATTCAGTGTGCCATCTGCATTAGCTGAAAAACTACCTTCAAACTTAATAGTAATCCGCTCAGTCGAAGAGTAACTACCGCTACTATTTGTCAATTGAACGCTTTTACCGCTGGCGCATGTGCTTTCTAAATCAAACTCTATTCTGGTGTAGTTCCCCTCGGGCAAGCTGATCGTACCAAGAGCTGCGCCACCTGAAGAAATATCAATTTCACCTAAGTTAAAATCAATATTGTCGCTGTCTTGGGTTGGATCTGAATTTGTCAGCTCATTGGCCATCTTAAATCTTAACCTCTTAAAACAAAATTTTAGATTTGCAACAGAAGCCCTGGCCTCTGGTAAAAACAGCTTAAGCCAATTGTTTTTTACAGTTGTGTACGAGCCAAACTGCACGACCACTGTGTGCGACTTATCCTTTGCAGGAGCACAGCCAGCCATCATCATGCTGGCTATTACAAAGGTAAAAATCGTCGGTTTAAAAATCGTTTTCATAACTACCTCCCGAGCATTCTGCTCTTGTATTATTATCGGCGAGATAGATAGAAAATTACAAAAATATTAGGTTAACGTATCAATATGAGATAACTTAATATTTTCAATAAGTTAGGTGTGTTGTTTATTTGCACAATTTAATATTTAAAAAAAATCAGTTAACACTTAATTTTTTTGTTTGGGTATTTTACTATCTTCTTTGCTTAAGTCTTCTTTTTCTGCCTTCGCGATCTTGCATTTTAAAGCTTTGGTCAAAATCCATACTGAAAGTTAGGCTGACACTGTAGCGATCATTGCGGTCCTGCCCACCATAGGTGCCCTGCTCGGTTGCGTAAACCGCGGCATCCACCTCAAAAAGCCATAAATCAACGGCCGCACCATAAGTAACATAGCCCTGATTTACACCGGCGCGCAGATCAAACAAGCCGACTGAAAGCTCTGTGCCCAAATGTATTTTTTTGGATAAATCAAAACCAAGGGTTCTGATAAATTTATATTCAAATGCGTGAGTAAAACTCATAATGCCGACTTCCTGCTGCACACTAGCTCCAAAAATCAAATTGTCATACTGATCCGGTGGACTTGTGGTACCGGTGGTCAAATTATAAGTCGTTACCCCGACATCATGCCAAACTAAAGACAAAGTTGGTTTTAAGGAGTGATTTAAAGTTGTCATCGCCGCAATATCAATTGCATGCCCAACTCCATGACTATTAAAATTATTATCGATCAAACCGCTTACGCTAAGGCCGGCTAAGGTTGAAATATTAATATCCTTAACCCCTCCCTGGCGCTTAATGTGGCGAACCGTCGCACCAAACGAGGAGTTGCTACCCATACTAAAAGAGCCTCCGAAAATATAACCATAATCATTTATTAAGCTCATATTAAATGTTGGAAATGTGGGATCACTGAACTGCATATTGACATAGCTATTGCTGAAAAGTCCAAAACCGAAATTTGGTGTAACAAATGCCGACCGGCCCGTTACTTCTGAAGCTAAAGTTTTTCCATATAATTTATTTACATCTGCCAATGTGAAGGTGCTGCCTTGAAATTGCGAACTGAGATCATAAAAATCTTTTGAAGCACCTGCACCAACCTGCGCAATTGTGATGTCAAACCCCTCTACTCGCGCTAAGGCCGCCGGATTAAAAAATAAAACAGATGATCCCCTTACATGCGAAGCACAAGTGCCACCCATGGCTAAACACCTTGTCTGCATACCTTGTTGATACAGCTCAGCGCCAAAAGTTTTAAAACTAAAAAATAAAAAATAAAATAAAAAAATCTTCATGGGCAGGCCGCCGCAATTAATACAGGTGTGGAACCGTCTGCCGTTCCAACGCCGTACTGGGTTGTATTCATTAAATCTTTCATTGTATCACGTAGCAGCGCTGTAATCTGGGCCGGATCTGTGTTCGAACAGGCCGCCCCGGCAATAGAATTACAAGTCGTAATAGAATCTGATATTGTTGTTGAAGTAGAACTTCCAAGCTGGCTTGTCAGGGCATCAAAGTTCTGCGCCATATAAGCATAACCAAGAATAACATTATCTATCTGCGCATTTGTTAAAGTACAAGAGATGTTAACGGCATCCTGATTGCCATCGCCATTTGCAGGAGCATCGTCCGTGTACAATCTGGTCGCAGATCCCATCAAAACCATTCCGACCACGGCAGCAAATGCATTTTGGTCCTGGGTCCGCTGTGCCTTGGTACCGATTAAATCTAAAGTTTGCAGCGAAGTTAAACATGCATCCGGTGCAACTATTTTTCCTACGAAAGGTGTTTTGACTAATACAAATGAACTTCCTGACATTGCTGAAGATAAACTGGAAATATAATCCACAAAATTAAGTCCGCACTTACCAGCATAGGCGCTAGCTAAAATTTCCCGTGCCTGAGCGGTTTGCTGACCTGAAGCACTCACTCTTTGAGTTATGATGCTGATAGCGTAATCGTAAGCTTGCTCATTTACGGCAACCTCAGCGTCATACAGCAAGGCCTTATCTGAATTCTTTGCACCAAGTTCATTAAATATATTTTTAGTGCAGCCAGGTGCCGACATCAGTATAAAAATTATTAAAATCAAAGGCCTCATCTAAAACCTCACAGTTAAAACCACTGGCTAAAATCTCAAAGCGAATTTCATACTGAGGCGTCTGTCTTCACGTGGTGCTAGTGATGTTCCGATTTCCTCACCGTAAGAGCTCACCTGCCAAACTACATTTTCAGAAGCGACCTCAAATCCGCCAGTTACATACCTTTGATTATAGCCCAATCTGAAGAAAAATATATCGCTCGTATTGAATTCAATTCCAAAATGCGTTCTTTTCGCCGTGTCTGTATCATTACGAGAGTTCGCGATATCACTGTATTCTAAAGTCCACACACTTCTGAATCTATTTGAGTGAATCGGAAAAATCGCTAGGGCCACATCAACACTCTGAGGAACTGTGGCCGGACGGGTCGCCGTCCGTAACCTAAAGCCATCTTGTTTATCAAAAACCGTGCTCCCAATATCGTGCGCCACCAGACCTAAAGTTGGCAAATAAGTCCACGGAGCCTGAAATAATATTCCACCATCAAGAGCAATTGCGCTACCTTCAGATCCGATTGTTGCCAAATCAGTTGGGCCCGCCACAGCTAATGTTGCATTTTGCACTTCGATTCTATTTAAAAATCTACCGCTCACACCGATTTTAATTCGACCATCGGCTATTCGCCAATTAGCACCCAAAACCACGGCCAGATCACTAACGTAAGCTGTGTTCATCACGGTTAAATCTGCCGAAGAAATTTCAGCACTGATTTCATTTTTGTACAAAAATCCAAAACCCACATTTCGCCGCACCAACACCGGAGACACTTGCTGTTTAGCACGATAGTAAGTATTTGGTTTTGCCCCTAAGGTTGCTATCAGCGGACCAACATCGGTCGATGTCGCTGACAAATTACCGGTTCCTTCGATTTCAGGATCAAATACCGTACCATAAATATCCCGTATACTACCTAAGCTAGCCGGGTTTCGAAACAAGGATGTATCATCGCTGGTTATAGCAATCGAAGCCCCACCCATACCTAATGATCTTGTATTATTATAGAATTCAAACCATTCATTACCGGCGTTAGCATTGAGCGCCAGCAAACTTGCACTTATTAATAAGACACATCTTGTGTCGATTAAAATCCGTTTCATACATTACTTATCGGTTTTTTTAGCAGTTAACTTGAGTCAAGATGAGACATCTCAGACTTTGGTCGAGAGAGTAATGAATCATCTCAACCAATCGCCAGTGAAACCATTTTTGCAATCAACTCATCATAATCGAGGTCGCCCTTATTTGCAGACAAAGCATAGTCTTCGCTTTTTGCAATCGAAGGATTGGGGTTGGCTTCGATAAAATAAATTTCGCCATTATCTTTAAGACGTAAATCAATTCGGCCGCAACCTTGAATGCGCAACAATCGATAAATTTTCTTGCAGACTTCGCTGAGTTTTTTTTGAGTGTCCTCAGGCATCGTCGCGGCCCAACCCGTATCGATTCCCCATTTTTTTCGGTATTCACGATCCCATTTACTGCGATAGGTAGCAAACTTGGGCTCATCTTCGGGTACTTGCTTAAAAAAAAGTTCGCGTGGCGGAAATACCGTTAGTTTTTCATTACCCAGAACACTAACGTAAAGCTCTCGTCCGCTAATAAATTCTTCAATGATGGCATCTGCATTTAGGCGTTCATGAATAAATTTAACTCGGGCTAGTGCTTCTTTTTCATTTTCAACGTAGGAAAACTGCGATATTCCCTCGGACGATTCAAGTTGCAAAGGTTTTATAAATGCGGGGTATTGAAAAACTTTAAGCGAGCGCAGCGGGCGCGATTTTTTGGCCACTACAAAACGCGGTGTTCTTATTCGGTGATAACCCAGAATCACCTTTGTAAGACCCTTGTCTTTACAGAGCTGTAAACCCAGTGGCCCGGTGCCGGTAAATGGTACGCCGATAAGTTGTAAAAGTGCGGTCATGTTTGGTTCAAAATCTCGGTTGCCTTTAAAGGCCTCGCTGAGGTTAAAAACCAAATCGGGCTTTTGCTCGCGTATTAGTTTTAAAAGTGGTTCAATATCGTCATGAATGCCCAGAGGTATAACTTCGTGCCCAGATTTCGTTAAAGAATTTTTTACGTCTTTTTCAGTTTTCCAGTCAGGAGTTTTCCAGTAATTTTCGTACTCTTCGGGTGAAAGCTTAACAGACAAATCAAATAAAAGTAGAACCTTTAACGACTTCATTTTAAGCTAAACCTTTCTCTTGAATTTTCCCGTAAATAAATAATTTTTTACAAGACTGGTTAGAAAACTTGCAGCTTCCATTGTGGTTTGATTTTCGGTTTTTCCCAGTCTTAACTCAAGTTTATCGCAACGTTCACTTAAGCGTTTTACTAATGAATCTATTGTGAATTTTCTTTCACTTGTGGCCCAGGCTACGGTAGAAACTATCGCTTTACGATGACGATTCATAAAACGACTGGCTGAGTGCTCGCGTTTAGATAATGTCGGGTCGCCATTAAAGATATTTTTTAGATCGCTGTCATAAAAATCAGGGTATTCGTCTGCCTGTTCGCGCCTTCTTTTTTGATAATATTTTTCTAGTGTGGTGGTTAGCCTAGACACCTCACTTGGCAGGCGGCCCTGTTCGGCCGTTATATTTAATTGAGCACTGTCCCGAGCCAAACCTTGCATATATTCAAGTTTGCTGAGCGCAACCGGCCATTTACTGTATTCTTTTTTCCAATCGCGGCTTGCATCAAGCCACACGGCAAAGGTTTCGGCAAAGTCCTCATCCGGATGAGCCTGCGCGTACCAACCATCCAAATGTTTTACAAAACTTTTACTGTAAGGCTGGGGCCTATAGGTTTCGGGGGCATATTCTTTATTGGGCGAGCCAAAAATCTGGTGCCATTTTTTTCTTTTAGAAAATTTATAACAGTGATCAAAACAGTGTCCGGCTTCATGACGAAGCAGCCTCATAAACCACTCGGGATCCCCCCCCTCAACATCAAGCATCAGTGATTTCTCTAGATTTTTAAGACGCGAATTTGCTAAGTAAAAAGGAACCGCAATGGCATTCATGCCCTCTGGACTGAACCATTCATCACCTAAAAAAATCTGTGGATGAAAATTCAATCCTTTAGCTGCAAGTTCTGCATAAAGTTGCTTTACAAACTTATCTAGTTCGGTGCCCGCTATCGATAATGAAAGATCTTTAAATCTAAGCTTCAGAATTTCAGCGTCAGTTAGATTTGAAAGTTCTTGCACAGGATGAGGTTTAGGTATCATATGTTAAATTCCTGTGTTTTTAGTAGTGTCTTCAGTAGTTTTTTGATCTGCTTTTCCAGGTCTGCTGTATCCCCAGAGTTATCCAGACAGTAATCGGCCATTTTAATTTTATCGAGCATCGGAAGTTGGTTTTTAATTCTTAAGCTGGCCTCTTCTATCCCTAATTGATTTCGTTGTAACAAGCGGTTTAACTGAGCCTGACTATCGCACCAGACCAAAACAGTCGCATCAAAATCAGCCTCTGATTTTTTTTCAAATAACAAGGGCACATCATAAAAGCAAAGTTTGGCTCCCTGCTGCTCATATTGTTTTTTTTGCTTTTGAACCTCATTTCTGATCAGGGGGTGCAAAATACCCTCTAAATCAGACTTAAGGCTAGGACTAGAAAAAATAAGTCGACCCAGTTCTTTTCGATCAATAGACAAATCGCTATTTAATATATTTTTACCAAAATGAGACAGTATTTTTTCATAACCGGTCGCACCGACTTCAGATAGCTTGTGTGAGATTAGATCGGCGTCGATGACCTGCACCCCTAGACCTTCGATCAGTCTGGCTGCTGTCGATTTGCCAGTGGCAATACCCCCCGTTAGTCCAACCCATTTCATTTAGAATCTCCTTCAAGAATCTTCT
>JBBTEQ010000164.1:0-16978 GCA_038042235.1 Bdellovibrionota bacterium
ATAATGAATAGTGTATTATAAAGAATAGTATGGCAAGAGCTGCAATTTTACCCATGAGGGGTATGAACGTTGAAATAGACATCTATAGCAATAAATCATCGCTGATCTTATTCTGGCTATTAGCCAATCGTGATCAAATACAAAAAAATGGCTTTTCAATTAACGAGTTAGCAAGGCTTACGGGCACAAGTATTGGCCTTGTTCATAAGGTTATTAAGCAGCTTGAGTACATCGGCATTATTACATCAAAGGGGCTTAGAACTAATAAGAAGTTTTATTTAAAATCACCGGATCAGCTCCTAGTATCGTGGGTCAAAGAATACAACCTAATCAAAAAAACTAAAACCAAGGGTTTTGTATCTTTTGATACCAAAAACAGTAAGCTGAGTCTGATACCTGCACTACATACGGCTTCTGCCGAGTATTTTAAATTAAAAACGACGAATCTGCGCCTGCAGGAGTTTTATCTTTTAAACTGGGATAAGTTACCTAAGCTCATTGATCAGTTAAAGCTTCAAGAGCTAGATCGAGGTTATGAGGTGCTTTTAATCAAGCCGTATTATTCAACTCTGATCGAAAGGCTGAGCGACAATGCTCAACGAGAAACCTGGATGAAACCCTATGCGCTTTTAACTGTTTTGGATCTTTTGTACTTTCCAGTTCGTGGTATTGAGCAGGCTGAAACTTTATTCAGAAAAACAGACTACATTAAATCTATTTGCTCATGGAATGACATCGAAAGTGCAATTAGATAACAAAGAACTTCTGAAACAAATTGAAGAGCTGGCCACAATATTAAAGCAATGGAACGATCAACTTGTTGTTGGCGGGGGTGTTGCCCTGATTCTGTATGATTTGATTTTATCCAAGGCTAATTCCGGCGCTGTCGGAACAACTGACATTGACTATTTGATCCCACGAAAACCTATAAAGGCTGGTGACGTGAAAATATCTGATCTTCTGGTTGGCAACGGCTACGAAGCAAAAAACAAGTCGTTAGGCACACCTGCTGTGCAGAGCTTTATTAAACATATTGAAGAAATCGAGATTGAGGTTGAGTTTTTAACGGGAGTTTCGTATCTTGATATTTTGGGCGGGTTTTCACCAAAAGGCTCTAGCGATGATATTCAAACTTCGAATTACGTAAATGTCGGAGCTAACGTGGGAGTGAAAAGCGCAGAAGATTTAAGCTTTGAGTTTGGCTCTACCTATTTTAAAATAAATTCTACGGATACTATTGATGCGCGCACTAGTTATGCATTGGGTGTTACACTTCAAAAAGATTTGTCCAATAACTTATTTATTAGAGGCGCCATAGGTTACTTTATTACTGGCGATGAAAAATATTCTAATTCGACTGACAAAATTTCTTATGATCCCTCAACTGAAATGCAATTGAGTTTAGGTTTTAATAAAGAAGGCACAAGTATTGACTGGCTGGTAAGCTACCAGGGTTCATTTGGTTCAAATTCAGCAAAGTTTAAGCTGAGTAACGTAGATTACTCCGGCGATAGCACAAGTAGTTTGGTTATGCTTGGTGCTGGTTATAGTTTCTAAATAGAAAAATCTAAGCCCTGTCCGGTAAACTTTAAATTTTAAAATCAGATTTAATTTTTTTTTGAAACTCTATAGTAGTTTTTTTTCATTTTCTGAGCTATTTCTGTAGAAGAGAACTCAACTCATTAAATATTTCTTCTGCCAAACCAACTGCATCCAACACAATTTTTTCAGTCAGTAGCGGCAATTTCTGATCTGCATCGGGGTAACGGTGCTCTACCGCATATTGGCTCATAACAATTACCTGAGCGTATTTAACAGCAAGGCCGGCATTAATTGTTGCTACCGCATTCAATAGCTTTTCCATGTCATGAGTTTTTAAAACGCGAACATTATGATGAGTTAAAAATCCTTTAATTGCTTTTTCAGATGATTGCTGGCAGTGAAAAACAATTACACTGTAAAAATCTTTTTCAAGGGGACGCAGGTGTTTTGCAGCTTTAAGATCTTCACGAGCCTTGCCAAACCATAATTGGGTGGCTTTGGGATTAGCCAAGAGTAAGCTCCACACCTAAGTTGTAGGCAGCTTCTGGAATAGAGTTAAGTTCATTTTTCCACTCATCAAATTCCTGTCGTCCGTAAACAAAAACTTCGGCAGTAATATCGAGATCAAATAAAGCTTTGCGGGCAATTCCCATATTTTCAAATCGGTCTTTATCTGTATGAGGAACTATCACTGCAATATCATAATCGCTATCTTCGCGGTGGGTACCCATAGCGCGAGATCCAAATAAAAAAACCTGTGTTGGATTAAAAGCAGTTTTAAGTCGAGAGTAAATTTGTAAAATATTTTTATCGGTTTTAATTAGATCTTGAAGATTTATTTTTGGAGGTAAATTTGTGTCTTTTAACATCGAACACCTCTAAAACAAATTGGCGTTCCCAAGGGGATTCGAACCCCTGTATCCTCCGTGAAAGGGAGGTGTCCTAGGCCTCTAGACGATGGGAACAATGCGAACGTTTTCTGGTAAAAAACGTTCTAGAATCGATAAAAAATTGGTGGCTCGCGATGGATTCGAACCATCGACCCTTTCATTAAAAGTGAAATGCTCTACCAGCTGAGCTAGCGAACCACGTCTTAAATCGAAAAGCTAATTTCTATCAGACTGTGTTTTCAGTCAAACCTTTTCTTCCCGTGCTTAATCTTTATACAGTGGTTTAATCCACAGAGTTTGATCGCGATCCGGGCCAACAGAGACCACATCAATCGGACAACCCGCATGACGAGAGACAAAATTAAGATAGTTAATCGCATTTACTGGTAAGTCCTTGATGTTTTTTATTTTGGTCAGGTCGTCTTTCCATCCTGGTAAAAATTCTATAATGGGTTCCAATTTGCTTACTAATTCAGTAGACGGTGGGAATTCGGTGATGGTTTCATTGTTGAGTTTATAACCTATGCAAACACCAATTTGATCGTGGCCTGATAAGACATCAAGTTTCATCATCGCAAGGCTGTTAATTCCGTTAACCCGGATGGCATATTTAAGTGCGATTAAATCAAGCCAGCCGCATCTTCTGGCGCGACCGGTGGTAGAGCCGAATTCGTGGCCTTCTTTTTGGATTTTTTCGCCAATGGCGTTTGTTAGTTCTGTGGGGAATGGTCCACTGCCAACGCGGGTGCAGTAAGCTTTAAAGACGCCGACGATTTTTGATAGATGGTGAGGGCCAACTCCGGCACTAATTGAACCTGAGCCCGCAATGGTTGATGAGCTGGTTACAAAGGGATAGGTGCCGTGGTGGACGTCTAAGAGAGTTCCTTGTGCGCCTTCGAAGAGGACGCGTTTTCCCTGTTTGATTTTCTGTGAAATCAGAAAACTTATATCCGGAGCGCGATAAGGTTTTAGGTCGTTTATTACGCTTTGTATTTGATTGAAAATATCTTTTGCGGTGATTTCCGGTAGATCATAAAGATTTTTTAAGAGCGCATTTTTTTCTTTAAGCACAAATTCAAGTTTTTGCATGAGGGTGGACTCGTCGAATAGATCCGACATAATCAGCGCTCTGCGGGCGGCGCGGTCTTCATAGGCCGGGCCAATGCCTTTTCCGGTGGTGCCGATTTTTCCTGCGGAAAGGGCTTTTTCGCGGGCTTGATCTAATACTTTATGGTAGGGAAGTAGGGCGGTGGCGCTATCAGAAATGAGGAGTTGCCCAGGTGTAATGTTAAAGCCGGTTTCTTTAAGTTTTCGGATTTCTTCAGTCAGTCCGAAAATATCCACCACAACGCCGGCTGCAATAATGCAGATTTTATCAGAATGTAGAATTCCAGATGGAATTAAATGCAACACGGTTTTTTTGCCATTCACGACGAGGGTGTGCCCCGCATTGGAGCCGCCCTGAAAGCGCACCACAATATCTGAATTGGCGGCTAAAACGTCGACCAGTTTGCCTTTGCCTTCATCGCCCCATTGCGCTCCGATAACCACTGTTGCTGACATAAATTAGGACCTTTCTGAAAACGACAGGCTACCCCAGTCGTTTTGAATTGGTAATGTATTAAGTGTTTTATTATTTTCAAAAAATTCACTTACGCGCTTATTGGCCTCCAAAGATGCTTTTAAAAAAGCTTCTTCGGTGTAAGCACCTAAATGCGGAGTCAAAATAATATTTTTGCATTTTAATAGTTTTGACTCTTTTGTTAATGGTTCTTTACTAAAAACATCCAGGGCGGCGAATTTTATTTTTTTATCATTGAGCGCCTGAATTAAGTCGTCTTCATTAACAACGCCACCGCGTGAAGTATTGATTAATATCAGGTCCGGGTTAACAAACTCGAGGTGAGAGCGGTTAAACATATTTTTAGTTTCGTTTGTGAATGGTACATGAAAACTTAAAAAATCAGCTTGTTTTAAAACTTCTTCGTAGCTGGCGCGGGTGGCTTGTGTGTCTGTAAAAGCAGAGGCCGCAACATACGGATCAAAGGCTAAAACATTCATATTAAAGGCTTTGGCATATTTGGCCACAAGGCTGCCGATGCGGCCAAGACCGATAATGCCAATTGTTTTATTGGTTAATTCGGGGCTCATAAAATAAGCCTCGCGGTTCCAGTCGCCAGATTTTAATTCTTGATGGGCTGCCAGTGTTTGCCGATTAGAGGTCATCAGTAAGGTCCAAGTTAATTCCGAGGCGGCTGTGGCGTTGGCGTCTGGAGTGAACATCACACAAATTTTTCTTTTTTGGGTTTCGATCAGGTTGATATGATCAAAACCACTGGTGCAGGTGACAATCAGTTCTAAATTCGGGGCTTTATCTAGGAGTTCGGGTGTGATTAAGAATTTAGAGCGAATAATAAGTGCGGTTGCTGTTGCTAATTTTTCTTCGGAATAGTTTTGCACATTAAAATTTTTGTTTTGCTTAAGCGCGATTTCGGCCTCAAATGCGAATCTTTCACAAATCAGAATATTTTTTTTAGTGAGGTCTGTCATATTGGATTTGCTTCCAGCCAGTTGGTTGAAATATTTTTTATTTCCTCTGGATTAATATCGTAAGAAAAGTCTTTTAAGGCCTGAGCCAGGCGATGCATGGTTTCTGTTAAGTGTTCGTCTAATATATAACCCATATGCCCGATGCGGATTATTTTGCCCTTGGCTTGGTCTTGGCCGCCCATGATAGTTACAAAATATTTTTTTTCTAAATGTTCTCTTAATTTTACGCCATCAATGTTAGCTGGAACATTTAAGGCGGTAACTGAATCTGAGGGCGAGCTTGAATAGAGACTCAGTTTCAGCTGTTTTGCAATCTCGCGGGTAAAATCAGCGCGGCGTTTTAACTGTTTGAAGTGTTTTTTCAGTCCGATTTCTTGAATTCTATTTAAAATAAAATCCAGGGCTTTAACTAAAGGCACGCTTGAAGAAAATAAAGTTTCACCATTTTGATTGGCTTTGAATTCTTTACGAAGATCAAAATAAAACCTTGGAGTGTTCGCTTGTTCCGAAATTTTCCAGGCTTTTTTTGATAAACTGACGAAACTTAAACCCGTCGGTAGCATCACAGCTTTTTGGCTGCCGGCAACGAGTCCATCAATATGCCACTCATCCATTTTAATTTCATAGGCGCCAACGGCGGTAATGCCATCAACTAAAAAAAGTGCCGGGGTTTTTGCAATCATTTCACCAAGAGCTTTGATGTCGTGCATTGTGGCGGTGCTGGTTTCGCAGGCCTGGCAAAGCACGAGCTTTATATTTTTATTTTTTTGTAAGAAAGAATCAATTTCAGAAACTGAAACAGCTTTTCCCCAGCTCACCTGATGTCGGTGGACCTTGGCGCCAAAGGACTCGGCCATATCGGCCCATCTTTCGCCAAATTTTCCTGAGACAATGGCTAAGACTTCGTCATTTTTAGAAAGCAGATTCACCAAAAGAGATTCTAAACCTCCGCTGCCAGTGGAAGTATGCATAAAGACGGGATTTTCTGTTTGAAAGAAAAACTTTAGATTTAATAAAACGCGTTTAAGTATGGCATCGAACTCAGGTGTACGATGGTGAATCATCGCCTGTGCTAAGATCTTCTGCACCTCGGGATGCAGTTGAACGGGACCTGGAGCTAGAAGAATAGCATTTGACATTAGTGTTTCCTTGCGGATTTATTAAAGCAGATGAAGAATAAATTTTCGCTACTTTTTTTGATATTAACAGCCTCAGTCATTCAATTTATTTTTTCAGGTTGTGCTCACAAACTCAGCTCAGAGGTGTCTACGCTGCCGGGAGATGTGAAAATCATTCAAATACCCTTATTTATTAACGATTCCGGCGAGGTCGGTGCCGAGACCGCATTTACCAATTCGCTTAAGACTGAGGCTTTGCGATCAAAGTTTGTACAATTAAAAAATGAAGTGCGTGATGTTGAGGCCATATTACAAGGTCGAATCAGAAGCATTGAAGTGATTGCAGAAGAATCTATTATCGAAGCTAAAAACACCAAGTACTTACCTAAAGAAACAGTGCTGGCTACGCGTTACCGGGTAGTCGCTTCTGTAGGGCTCAGTTTAACAAAAAAAGGAAGTACCGAAGTGCTGTGGAGCGGAGACTTTCAGCAGACGACTAATTATTTAGCACCACAAATTACGCTTCCAGTAGTGAATACGGCCAATGCTCTTTACAATCAGTCGATCAAAAGGCAAACTCTCGACAAATTATCTAAAGAGATGATGCAGGCGGCCTTTGATCGAATGATCGAAAGGTTTTAAAGGGTAAATTGAGTGGCCATTATCGACAACCAAAAGTTTTATAAAGATCTGGAGTCAAAAAACTTCAAACCAGTTTATTTACTGTTTGGTGACGAGCCTTATTTACTAAATCAATGCGTAAATCGCTTTAAAAATGCTGTTTTATCTGAATCCACCATGGATTTTAATTACTCTTTATTTTATGCCGCAGATGCAGACGTCACATCAATAAAAGACAGTGTTGAAACGCTGCCGGTTTTTACCTCACATCGCTTGATTATTGTTAAAAATGCTCAGGATTTTAAAGATTCTGAACTTCAGGAGCTAGAATCGGTTATCACTAAACAGGTTGATTCTACAGTTTTAGTATTATTTGCGGATAAAATTGATAAGCGAAAAAAAGCAATAAAAACTTTACTGGATCATGCCACTTGCGTTGAATTTAAAAAACCTTTTCCCAATCAGTATCCGCAGTGGATTTCCCATTTTTGCAAAGGCCTGAATTTAAAAATTTCGACGGATGCTATTCATCGTTTGCATCGATTAGTGGGAAATAACCTAACCGAGCTTGAAAGTCAGATTTTCAGAATCCAGGATTATCTTGGGGATAAAACACAGATCGAGCTTGCGGATGTAAATAGCGTTGTTTCAGCTAGCCGCGAAGAAAGTGTTTTTGATTTTACAGATGCGATCGGAAAAAAGGATCGTGTGTCGGCACTTGTGCAGCTGGTTAATTTGCTGGATCAGGGGCAGAGCGAGCAATCGATTATTGCCTTAGTAGCTCGGCATATGCGGATTTTACTAACAGTGCGCTCGGGTTTAGATCAGGGCATAGGCGGAGCCAAGCTTGCAAGTCTTGCAGGTGTGGCGCCCTATTTTATTGAAAACTATTGTGATCAGGCGCGCTTGTGGAGCGTGGCTAAAATCGAGGATTCTCTTTCAATTTTACATGAAACAGATAAAGCTCTGAAGTCATCGCCGCTTTCGTCACATATCTGGCTTGAGAGCTTAGTGCTCAAATCTTGTTCTTTTTGATTTCTATTGACTCACCTCCCGGACCAAAGGACAGTTATATTAGTAGTCACAGAAGTGTACTTACTGATTTTATTTATTTTTTTATGGGGGAATAAAGCGTGAGAATTAAAAAGCTTGAACTCATTGGTTTTAAATCTTTTAAAGATCGTACAGTTATACAATTTGATGCCGGTATTACCGGTGTTGTTGGTCCCAATGGTTGTGGAAAATCTAATATCGTTGATGCCTTGATGTGGGTTATGGGCGACCAATCTGCAAAAGATCTGCGTGCAAGCCAAATGACTGATGTTATTTTTTCCGGCGCCGAAGGTTATGCTCCCCATGGAATGTGTGAAGTCTCTTTAACTCTTGAAAATGATGGCGGGCCATTTCCTGCAAAATATCTTAAACATTCAGAAATTATGGTGACGCGTAAATTGCACCGAAGCGGTGAGGGTGAATACTTTATTAATAAAGAGGCCGCGCGCTTAAAAGACGTTCAAGAAATTTTTATGGATACCGGAGCCGGTTCAAAAGGTTTTTCGATTATTGCTCAGGGTATGATCGGTAAGATCATCACCGCAAAGCCCGAAGACCGCCGGATGTTAATTGAGGAAGCGGCAGGTATCACTAAGTTTAAAGCTCGAAAAAAAGAATCGCAAAGAAAATTAATCGCCACCGATCAGAATTTAATTAGGCTCCAAGACATTATCGGTGAATTAAAAAGACAAATAGACTCTTTACAGCGTCAGGCGCAAAGAGCAGAACGCTATCGCAATATCAAAAACCAGATTGAAGATCTGGAGTTATGGCTTTCTTCGGCCCAGTACGTAAATTTAAAACTGGCTGCAGATCAGGCCCAGCAGATTTTTGATGAAGCGCAATTAATTGAAGTCGGTAGTGAGTCTTTGCTCGCGCAAATGCAAGCGGAACTTGAAACTCTTAAATTGTCGGTGCTGGAACAAGAAAAATCAGTGGAGTCTAAACAGCAAGATTTTTTTAATTTTCAAACTTCGGTTCAAAAGAAAGAAATGGAAATCCAGGAGCTTCGTTTTGAACTTGAGCAAGCTAAACGCAATGAACAGATGACAGGTAATATTCTGAGCGAGCAAAAAGCCCGGCATGAGCTGTTAACTCGCGATTTAACTCTTTTAACAGAACAAGCAGAGTCTTTAAAAACTGAAGCGGAAGAACTAAGCCTGAAGTCTCAACAAAAATCAGAAGTTTTTGCAGCGGCCCAGGCCAGATACAGCCAGATCGATAGTGAATTAACGATAAAAAGACGTGAGCAGATTGCCTTAGGCCAAAGTGAATCAACTTTAGCGGCGCAAAACCTGTCATTTTTAAACCGTAAGCTGGAGCTTGAAGCGCAATTAACAGAAGAAGAATTTTCTTTAACTGAACTTCGTGAAAAACTGCACGAGTTTGAAAACCATCGTCGTAAGGTAGCGAATCATTTAGATCAAGAGCGCCAGATGCAAATTGATTTATCAAGTGATGTCGTTGCATTTGAAGCCAATAAAAAAATCTTAACTGAACAAGTTTTGCAAAAACAAACTGAAGTGCAGGAGTTCAAAGATAACTTTAATGAAACAGCCTCTCGGCTTTACGGCCTTGAAAATTTAGCTGCTAACTTTGAAGGTTTTGAAGAAGGTGTTAAGCAGGTTATGCTTTGGAGCAAAGCCAAATCTGTAGAAATGCACGCAGATGGTTCAGTAAATGAGTTTTTCAAACCGGTTTCAGAAGTTATTGAAGTGCCGGCTGATTATGAAATCGCAATGGAAGCGGCTTTGGGCACCAAACTGCAAATGTTGTTATCTCAAAAGTCAGAAACCGCAATAGAGGCTGTTGATCATCTGAAGTCACAAAATTCAGGTCGATCTAGTTTTTACTCGAATGATGGTCATTATACTAAACAGCTTCATGGCAGCCCACAAAATGAAGCGGGCGTAATCGATTTATTAAAAAACATCGTGATCTCCAATGAAAAATACTCAGGCAAGGTATCAGAAATTTTAGATGGTGTTGCGGTTGTGGATTCAATCAGAACGGCTTTAAAACTAAGACCAGAGTACAAAGGTTGGACTTTTGTAACAACTGATGGTGACACTCTTTCTGCTGAGGGTGTGCTGACAGGTGGCTCTAAAGATTCAGCCGAATCAGGAGTGTTGAAGCGTCGCCGTGAAATTAAAGAATTATCCGATAAAAAAAGAGAATGGGCCGGTAAATTAGCTTTAGCATCTGCGGCTCTTAAAAAAGCAGAAGAGCAACTGTCAAATATTGTTTCAGATTTTGAAGGGGCGCAAAGACGTCGTTTAGAGCAAGAAATCAAAGTGACCGAGCTTCGTAAAGATTTTGAGCGTGCTGAAACTGAATTTTCACAGGTGCAGTCGGCCGTAGAAAAACAAGAAAAAGAAGTCAGAAGGATTTCTGAACAAGTCCAGCAGTTCACTCTGAAAATTAATGAATTCGAAACAAAATTAATCGAGGTTCGCTCGCTGAAGTTAGACCTTGAAAGCCATGTAACTGAATTGATGAACGAATACAGTTCAATGAAAGAGGGCTTTGAGGCTCAGCAGGCGGAAGTGATGAGCTTGCAGGTTAACGCAGCTTCTAGAACTCAAGAATACGCAGGAGTTATGCGCCAACTTGAAATGGTGCAAAAACAGGTTGCAGACCTTGAAAGTCAGCTTTCTAGAATGTCGGAAGAAGCCGAGGGTTATTCGTCGCAGATGACGGATGGTCAGTACGTTCTTGAGCAAGCTAAAATTGATTTTGAAAGAATGCTGGCGGAAGTTGAAGTTAAGCGCGCTGAGGTTTCTCAGATTAAAAATCAATTTGAAATTGAAACCGCTCATATTCGTGAACTTGAAGAAAAAACTCTGAGCTTACAAAAAGAACGTAACGATCGTTTGGCTAAAATGAATGAAGCTCAATTAAAGCTTGAGCAGGCCAAAATGAAAGAACAGTATTTGATCGAGCAGGTTCGTGAAAAATATATGCTGATTTTGCCGGATGTTATTTCTAAGTTCGCTGATCGTGAAGGCAATCCTGAAGAAGCGGATGCCGAATTAAAAGATCTAAGAGATAAACTTGCAAAAATCGGTGAAGTTAATTTATCGGCCATTGCAGAATTTTCTGAAACTCAGGAACGTTATGCCTTCTTAACTCAGCAGCATACGGATTTAACCGATGCTAAAGAGCAACTCAGAAAAGTGATTGATCGTATTAATAAAATTTGCGCAAAACGTTTTAAAGAAACTTTTGATTTGGTGAATGACAGATTTCAAAAAGTTTTCCCGGTTTTATTCGGCGGCGGTGAGGCGATGCTTCAATTGGTCGAAGATGTCGATAAAGATGAAGTGGGAATAGAAATTATTGCCAAACCTCCAGGTAAAAAGATGCAGAACGTTACTTTAATGTCGGGTGGCGAAAAGGCCTTAACGGCAGTAGCCTTAGTGTTCTCGATCTTCTTGGTTAAGCCGTCACCCTATTGTTTGCTGGATGAGGTTGATGCTCCACTTGATGATGCCAACGTTTTCAGGTTTAACGATTTAGTAAAAGAAATGGCCAAACGTTCACAGATAATTGTGGTGACTCATAATAAACACACAATGGAAGTGGCGCAGAAACTTTACGGTGTAACAATGCAAGAGCGCGGAGTTTCAACTATGGTTTCGGTAAGTTTAGCTGACATCAGGTAGTTTTCATATTAGAATGGGCGCCTATGTCTGACGCTTATTCTAATCAAATTTTATTCTTATTAAGCTTCATCGGATTATTTTTTGTTATAATTATCGGTGTTATTGCCCTATCAAAATTCAGAAAAAAAAAGATTACTGTAACGACTCTGTCAGCGGAAATCGCCAAAAAAGAAGTTGCTGAAGAAGTTGAGCCCAGCCTCCATACCGCTTTAAAAAAAACCGAAGAAAATTTTTTCGGACGAATTCGTAAAGCTTTTTCTGGTAGCGATAAAAAAGCCGTGCTTGAGCAAATTGAGGAAATACTTTACACCAGCGATCTGGGCCCCACCACTGTGCAAAAATTATTAAGTGTGGTGGAGGATGAGCTCAGTGGCAGCCAAATGTCTAATATTGATACAGTCAAAATGGCCTTACGTAATAAGATGAGCGAAATTCTAAAGCCAGTTCATAATCCTGTTAATGGTTTTGAAGAGTTATTTAATAAGGCACAATCAGGACCAACAGTGCTCATGGTGGTCGGGGTTAATGGCGCAGGTAAAACCACCTCCATCGGAAAAATTTCAGCTATGCTGGCAAGTCTCAATCTTAAGGTGCTAGTCGCAGCCGGCGACACATTCAGAGCGGCCGCGGGTGGACAATTAAAAACCTGGACGGATAGAGCCAAGGTTGAAATTTACTGGCCGGAAAACACCACGGATCCCAGCGCCGTGGCTTTTGATGCTCTGACTAAAGCTAAATCACAAAGTTTTGATTTTGTAATTTTAGATACTGCAGGACGATTACATACACAGGCACCCTTGATGGAAGAGCTTAAAAAAGTTAAGCGTATTATGTCCAAAGTAATTCCTGAGGCCCCGCACGAAACCTGGATTGTTTTAGATGCGAATTCAGGCCAGAATGCGCTGATGCAGGCCAAAGAATTTCATCAAGCATTGACGCTGACCGGAGTTGTTCTTACTAAGATGGATGGCACAGCCAAGGGCGGAGTAGCTTTGGGTGTTGTTGACCAATTGCAGTTGCCGATAAAACTTGTTGGCGTCGGTGAAAAAATAACTCATTTGAAGGCATTTAATTATATCGAATATGTGGATTCGATACTGGGGTAGCATCTATGGGGCGTATTTTTATTGCTTTTACTTTTTCGTGTGTCACGCTGCTATCCAGTCAGCCCAGCCAAGCACACAAAAAAATTGTACTTACGCCTTATCAATCGAATTTAAAAAGTTGTTTAGATATTGATAAAAATTTAGATGTAAAAAAAATAAACAATAATAAAAAACTATATAAATACATCGAGCAGTTTTATGCACTCGTGACTTCAGAAACGCTTTATCGAGAGGTTCTTTATACTCAAAAGCGCGAGCTTAAAAAGCTCAAATTCGCGGATGGAGTTATTCAAATATTCAAAGTTCTTGATGAGGATGACAGTATAAGCCTGTTAAGTTCTGAAAAATTTGGTGATAAAAAAGAAGATTACCAGGTGCGTCATAAAATACGAAGTTCCGAGGGGCGTATTAATCAGCTTTTAGTTAGAGCAGATATACAGTCTGATTTTCAGAAGATTAAGGAAACAAGGGCCAAAGACATGCTTTTGAATATAGTATGGGCTGACAAAGAAATTCAATCGCTGAATATAGAATTTTTAGCAGAGAAAAAAGCTCTTAGTTGCATTCAGAAAGAGCTTATTGATATCTGCAACTGCCAAAGCCGATAATTGAACTTAATAAGTTCTAAAAGTACTTGCCTGACTTAGGGTTAAGTTTATACACTAATGGGTGTAAGTATTTGTTTACTTTGAATATTTTAATATAGAGAAGTTTAAGTAAAAGTTAAAAAGAAATAACAGAAAGCAGCATAGTTTTAGACATGGCACAGTCACAAAAAGCTAATAATAAAAAAACCTTCGATTTTAAAATTGCCGGTGTCCCATATAAGCTTAAAACTTCGCATGGGGAAGACACGGTTAATGAACTTGTGGACTATGTTAATGCTAAAGTTACCGAAGCCTTGGCTGTTACTAAAAACGCATCATTTCAAAATGCGGCAATTCTTGCGGCATTTAATATTGCTGAGGAAATGATTCTTTTAAAACAACGGGCGCAAAGTGAGCTTAATAAGCTCGAAACTAGAGCTCTTAAACTTTCTCAAGACTTAGAAAATTCAAAATAGACAAATCCAGAGTGCATATAAAATCCTTGTAATGAGGTATGTGTGGAGTTGTTTTGAAATCAATTGTTAGAAATAACATTTTAGATAAATTAAGTGCTTTGAGCCCGGATGAAAAAAAACGGCAATCTGTGCTTATTCAAAATCGATTAAACAAAATATTAAAAAATGAAAGCGGCCCATGGGCGGCCTATCTAAATTTAAGTGATGAGCCTGAAATTCAGTGGGATCAGGTTTCAAGCCGGATTGATTGGTTGTTTCCACGCTTGAATAATGAAAATAATGAAAATAATGAAAATCTAGAGTTTCGCAAATCCGCAGTAAATTTCAGTCGGTCTGCTTTAGGTTTTTCAGAACCTCAGGATGGAATTCCGGTTGATATAAAAAATATCCGAGGTTTTTTAATACCTGGACTGGCATTCGATAAACACGGATATCGCTTAGGGCGGGGTAAAGGTTATTACGACCGCGCGCTGGCTGGTTACAGTGGCTTTAAGTTTGGAGTTTGTTTTGAAACCTCTTTATGTGATGAGTTACCACATGAGGAGCATGATATTCGATGCGATCAAATAGTAACTGCAAATCAAATTTACACAGTTAATAAGTCTGAAGGAGTAAGAAAGTGGAATTAGTTTATGTTTTCGTAGGGTTTTTAGTCGGTGCATTCGTTATTTTTGCATTTAAAAGAATACAGGATCAAAATACAAAAAAATCAGCAAAAGAAGAAGCTGATAGAATTTTGAATAAAGCGAAATCTGAATCTCTTAAATTAAAAAAAGATTCAGAAGTTAAAACTAAGGACTTTGAACTCAAAGCCCGAAAAAATGTTGAGACTGAAATCAACAAACAAAAGTCACAGCTTAAAAATAAAGAGTTGCAGCTTGAGCGGCGCTTAAAAGAAATTGATGACCAATTTAAGCATCGTCAGGATGAAAATGATAAGTTCATGAATCAATTAAAAGATCGCGAAGAAAAAATTGTTATTACCGAAGATCGTTTAAAGGATGCCGAAAAATCCGCAACTGAACAGATTCATAACTTACAGCAGAAGTTAGAAAATGTGGCACAGATGACCCAGGAACAAGCCCGGCGTGAGCTATTTCAGGTTCTAGAAGAATCTGCCAAGCTGGCCTCTGCAAAAAGAATTGCAGAAATTGAAGAAGATACTCTTAAAGAGGCCGATAAAAAATCGCGCAATATCCTGGCTCGTGCGATGGCCCGTTTTGCTTCTGAATTTACTTCTGAAAGAACCGTCTCCGTGATGAGTCTGACCTCGGATGAGATGAAGGGTAAAATTATCGGACGTGAGGGACGCAATATCCGCACTTTAGAGGCGCTTTGTGGCGTCGATTTAATTGTTGATGATACTCCTGAAACTATTGTTATTTCCGGTTTTGACCCGATCAGAAGAGAACTGGCACGTAGAACAATCGATAAATTAATGGAAGATGGGCGCGTTCATCCGGCACGTATTGAAGAAGTTGTTGAAAAACAAAAAGCTGAACTTTCAAAATCTATGAAAGAAGAGGGCGATAAAGTTGTTGTTGAACTCGGAATAACACAATTGCATGCAGAGCTTACTAAAATGGTGGGCAGTCTTAAGTACCGCAGTACACATGCGCAGAATGCACTTAATAATGCGTTAGAAGTAGCGCATATTTCGGGACTGCTTGCTTCTGAAATCGGGCTGAATATTAAAATTGCTAAACGTGCAGGGCTTTTACATAACTTGGGACTGGCTGCTGACCATACATTTGAGGGCAACTACGCCGCTGTAGGTGCTGAAATTGCCAAAAAATATGGTGAATCGGAAGATGTTTGCCATGCCATAAGAGCGCATCATGGTGACGAAAAACCAAATTCAGCTTTAGGCTGGATAGTGAGTTCGGCCAGTATTTTATCTAACGCAAGACCAGGTGCCCGCCGCCATCAGATGGATAATTTTATTAATCGCTTAAAAGATCTTGAGAGTATTGCGAACTCATTTGATGGAGTTTTAAAATCAGTGGCAGTTCAGGCTGGCCGTGAAGTTCGTGTTCTTGTTGAAAGTTCCCGTGTTACTGATGATCAAAGTTTAATGTTAGCGCGCGATATCGTAAAAAAGATCGAACGCGAATTGCCACACGCGGGGCAGGTAAAGGTTTCTATTGTTCGTGAAACACGCTCAGTTGAGGTGGCTCGCTGATGCCGAAAAGTTTGAGTAATGTTCTGATAAAGCCTCCTGCTGAACAGCTTGAATTAATTAAATTCTCGACGGTGGACTTTATCAGTGATGCGGATTTTTTAAAAAAATTAAAAAAGAGCTATGAAAAACAAAAACCTCTTAAAATTAAATTCGGCGCTGATCCAAGTCGCCCGGATATTCATATCGGGCATACGGTTGTTATCAACAAACTTAAAACTCTTCAGGATTTAGGTCATCATATACAGTTTCTGATAGGGGATTTTACAGCGCTGATCGGTGACCCTACTGGGCGCAACAGCACGCGTCCGATTTTAACCCGTGAAGAAATTGAAGAAAATGGCAAGACCTATGCTTCGCAGATATTTAAAATTTTAGATCCTGAAAAAACTGAAATAGTTTATAATTCCAGCTGGCTGCTAAAGCTGACAGCCATTGATTT
Source organism: Bdellovibrionota bacterium (assembly GCA_038042235.1). GTDB lineage: Bacteria > Bdellovibrionota > Bdellovibrionia > Bdellovibrionales > Bdellovibrionaceae > Pseudobdellovibrio. The sequence continues at coordinate 16,230 of JBBTEQ010000164.1, forward strand.
TATAAAATTGACTGGTAAATACACCGTGGCTCGTATGCTGGAGCGCGATGATTTTACTAACCGCTATAAATCTAATATTCCTATTTCACTTCATGAATTTATGTACCCACTTTGTCAGGGTTACGATTCAGTAGTATTACAAAGCGATTTAGAGCTGGGTGGAACCGATCAAAAATTCAATCTACTTGTAGGTCGCGATCTGCAATCGTCTTATGGGCAAGAGCAGCAATGTATTTTAACAATGCCGATTTTAGAAGGCCTTGATGGCGTAAATAAAATGTCGAAGTCGCTAGATAATTATATCAGTGTGAATGAATCACCTAAAGATATGTTCGGCAAGACGATGCGGGTTTCAGATGAGCTGATGTTCCGTTATTACGAATTACTCACCGAGATGACTCCGGCTGCACTTGTGCAATTAAAAGCAGACGTCCATGAAAAAAGAAAACATCCGCGCGATGTTAAAGTTAACCTGGCTAAAATTTTAGTGGCACGCTTTCATTCTTTGACCGCGGCACAAAATGCGGAAGACGAGTTCAACCGGATTTTTGTAGAAAAAGGTATGCCTGATGTAATTGAGGAATTTAAAATGATCGCTCAAAAGCAAATTGCGCTGATACACTTGATGACTCAAGCTGGACTGACGCCTTCTAATGGCGAAGCCACGCGCTTGATTGTTGGCGGTGGTGAGCAACTGAATCAGCAAAAAATTGTAGATCCCAAGTTAAAATTAGATCTCGAAACTGGCG
>JBBTEQ010000165.1:0-17592 GCA_038042235.1 Bdellovibrionota bacterium
GCCATAAAGGTATTAATTCCCGGAGACAGCATAAAATCAATTCTCTGCGGGTGTATTAAGGCGTTGTATTTTTTAAATGACTCTGATTGTTCTTTTGATGTTTTCATATTTCCCTTTTTTACGAAATTAAACTTAGTTAATTGATTTCTGAATAAATAAACAGATATCATTTATAAAATCAAGCCAAATAGTAGATTTTGTCTAGTGCTAAAATTTTAAGCAGCGATTGGGGCAGAATTTAACAAATGTGCAGGTAAAATAATTGTAACTTGTGTGCCGCGGGTGTTTTTATCAAATTTAGAATGATGCTGACTGGTTATTTTTAAATCAGCATCCATGGATTTTAAAAACTTTAAGGCTAAGGGTAAGCCGATGCCAGAGCCAGTCTCACCATTTGTACCGATGCGGTTGGTTTTTTGATTCCACGAGAACAGTTTATCCATTTGTGTGGACTCCATGCCAAGGCCCCAGTCACGTATTATAAGCTCAATTTGATTCGAATTCTGATCGTAATGAGTCGAGATTACTATTTTTTGGTTAGGCTCTGAAAACTTTATAGAATTGGTTAAAAAATTTGTTAGAATTTGATAAACAAACACTTCTTGGTGAACCCTTGCGCAGAGTTGTCGATTAGTATCAGTTTTAGATTCGTATTGAAGTATAATATTTTTAGCTATTGCTTGATCTTCAACAGATTTAAGAGCTTCCTCAATAAGATCCTTAATCTGGGTGACTTTTAGCTCCAATGCAATTTTTCCATTTTTTGAAGTTCTTGCGATTCCTTTTAAGCTATTAAAAATTTGTACTAATTTAGTAGTATTATTGGATAATTTTTGAATTTTGCTTGATGTGAGGGTTCCTTGCGACTCGGCAACTTGCGATATCATATAAATATTTTGTAGCGGGTTGGCTAAATCGTGAGATAGGCCATAAAATATGGTTTCCAGCAATTGCTGCGACTCTTGAAGCCTTTTTGCTTTTTGTTCGTGCGCCGAAACCGCTATGTAGGTATTTGCAACGATTCCGAAAAAGGGAACAATGTAAAAAATAGATCGCAATAAAAATAAGACATTGGAATTTTGTATTTCTGTACTTGGCCCGAACTTATAATTCGTAATAATAAGAAAAGCATAACATACAAGTGGGACTAGAAGGCAAAGTGCAATAGATTTTTTTTCAAGAGTTGAAAAATACACAAAGGGAAAAATGGCTCCAAGTAATAGAGTTGCTGCTATAAATGAGTCTGGTCCTAAATAAAGAGCAACATAGGTTACAATGATTGACCCGATACATACGGTGCTTAGTCTAGACAGTGTCGTCCATCCGAAGTAATTGAATCCGACTGAGGTGATTAAGAACGCAAAACTGGCCACAACAAGGCCAATTGAAATATGCGAATCTTCTAAAACAAAATAAAATAAAACTGCTAAAAATAAATCTAAAATAAAATAGACCATACCATTTAAATTAGCGAGCCGCACATAGGCGTGAATTTCTGAATCCTCATCTGCACCTAAATTTAATAAAAGAGCTATTCCTTTTACTAAATTTTTATGCATATTTGACAAAAAAATCATAACGTCCTTAGTGGGGTCTCAAAACTCTCATTTATTGAGATTTAGTAGAGTTCGTATATATACTATATCGGTTGTTTCTTATAAAAAATGAGAGCCGGAGTGATAATAAATTATTATTTAGGCTTATAAACTAAGTTGATTGATCCTATTTGAGACAGTCTTGAAAATAAATACCTTTAAATAGCTAGATCCCATTGCAACTTCAGATTAATAGTGCTATTTATCTATGTATGACCGGGAGGGTTTATGAGTAGAATTAATCTAATGTTAGGTGAATTGGCGCGTGAATACAGACTTAAGGCCAACATGACTCAGCAAGAATTAGCTATGAAGTTAGGTTATGAGTCGGTGCAGTTTGTTTCTTTATTCGAACGCGGGCTTTCTAAAATACCTGTTAGGATACTAGGCAAATTAATTATTATCTTAGGAATACCAGAAAAAAAGATCACAAAGCATTTGATGGATGTGTTTTCAACAGATCTTAATGAAAAGATTTCCGAAGGTAAGCGAAGCGTTTCTTAGGTGGAGCTGGAGAATCTAAACCAATTCGATGAAGCACTTTTTAACAAGTACTTTGGGACTTACATCAAAGAACAAAGATTAAAACTGGGTTGTTCATATGATGAACTATCGGATAAAATTTTTACGATGGATCCACAGAGTATAGAGTTAATCGAATCTGGTAATCGATTTATTACAAAGCACGAATTTGATTCACTTTGTACTAGCCTTGAGCTAGATCCCCAAGTATTGATAAATATAGGGCGCCTAACCCAGGTTAGGTCGCTAATAGATGTCTATATGGAGACTAATGAGCATTACCCAAAACAAACTCCAGAAATCCCACCTGCTTAAAAATCAGGCGGAGCAAGTTCGATCTTTTATTAAAGACATCGGTCTACCTCTTAACCGGGCTCCTGAGGCCTTGGGCGTTAAATCATCTGATTTTTTAAGTTGGTGGTCAGGTCATCAGCCCCAATTAATTGAATCAAAGCAGCTGATCTCACTGGGGCGATTTTTAAATATAGATGAAGATCAGATCGTTACGGGTACTTATGATAAAACACATGTACGCGCTGTGCTTTTTGGGGGCCCATTGGTTTTGCCGGATAAGTACTCGAAAAATCAATTTAGTTATTTACGCTCGTCGGCTCATGTTATTAAATTTTTGACATTAACAAGAGGTCAGCACTTCAGTGATATGATTATGCGAAAGCTGAATGTTTCTCCACTTATTTATAGCGATCAGAATAATAAAATAAGTTTGAACTACTTTATGGATTTGCTAGAGCTACTTTCTCAAAATGGACTAACGCAAGATGAGCTTGATAGCCTAGCCTGTGTTTTATTTTTAAGTCTTGGTGAAACTACTTTGGGTAAAAAATTTAAAAATGCTAAAACTTATTATGAATGTTATGAAATTTTAGCGCAGAACATTCATCTTTTTGATAGTAACTTTGATTACTCTTTTGAACTTGATCAGGTGCGCTGCAAAATCAGTGCGAATTTACATTTTGATAATCATTCCCATATAGATTGGGCAAAGGCTCGAGTAAATAAACTATTTCGTTACCGAATATTTTTTGTAGCATGGTTGCCTTACTTGGCAAAATTATCGCCGGTTTTTCCGCAAAATAAAATTACTGCTCATAGTGGCATTATTACTATGGAGCATATGGTTGATTTCAGAGAAGAATTCTCTAAGCGGCAGATATGCCCATCCATTTGTCCACCAATTCATCTTGAATAGTCTGAGCAATGCTTTTATATTTTTCATTTTTAGGTGATACTTCAAGTATGTTGTCAAATAAATATTTATTTGATTCATAAACAAATTTTAAATGTGCTAAATTAAAATTTTCCATAAGTATTAACATATGTTGATCTGGTACTACGGGATGAGTAAATTCATTACCTTTTTCAAAGCTAATAATTTTTTCTAATCGTCTATGGCCTTTGTATCGTTCATTTGTAAAACCTATAAAATTTTTAAGACCCATGCGACTCAATTGCAAAAATATCATTGTGAAAGAAATATCTGCTAGTTGCAAATTTGAGTTTTTATGTGAAAATTCTGGATCTATAAACCACGAATTGCAATCTGCATAATTCGGATTTTGCTTTTCGAATTTTTGAAAAGCATTTTTGCAGTTGCTGTTAAAGTGGGGAATAAGATCATGGGATGGAATTTTTAGTTTATGCAGTCGCGCTCGACATTCATAAGTTAAACGTATTGCAGATATTAGTCTAGGCTCAAATAAATTTGTGGTTTCATAAATAAGCGCGTGGGTGCCGATCATATCGTGCTTGTCTACAACGACATAGTTTGGATCTGTTCGTTCATAATTTTTTTGCTTAGTAGTGATCATATCACTTAGAGTTTTTTGTGCGATGGGTTTATCAAGCTGATGTTTGGCGTAGTCTAACATTACAAGTCTAAAGTTTTTCATTGATCCCCATGCTGACACAAGAGCTTATCGGATATAAATAAGTAAACTTTATTGGTCTAGACCTTTATGTTTAGATGCACCTACGTAAGTCTGGACCAGCTTTGTACGATTTCAATAAATTCAGATTTTTTTTCTAAATGTGGAAAGTGGCCACATTCTTTGAGGACAATAACTTGATTTTTACCAAGCAGATTTTGCCAAAAGGGAAGGTCTCGCTCAGCTTTAAAGTAGGGATCGGAATCACCAAAAATTGCCAGAACTTTTTTGCCATTGAGGCGGCTGAATCTATCGGTTGAATTATTAAATATATAGTCCTGAATTACAGTCTGCCATTCTTCAGCATCAAATGCGGGGCTTTTTGCCGCAACTGCATCATAATTTTCTTTGGCTACTTTTGATTGCCAAAAGATTGATTGGTAAAGTGGATGAGTTACAATCGGTCCGACCATCCCCCAAAAAGTTGCTGGGTCTATGTCGGATATTTTACTGAGCGCTAGAGCTAGTGCCGATTCAAGCTCGGGCTTGGCCTCTTTTTTATTTAATACTTCTCCCAAACTATGAAACGCAAGTGGAATACTTTGAAGTGGACTGATTAAGATAGCATTATTGATCTCTGAGCCTTGTGGTAAAATTGAAGCTATTAAATCACAACCAAAACTATGACCAATGAGTTGCAATGGCGCTTTGATCGAAAGTACTTGTTCGGTGCAAGCGATTGTTAGTTTTTTAAAAGGCTCGGATAAGGTTTTTACTTTGGGTTGGTTCCAAAAGATAGTCGCTGGTAAGAATTTACTTAATTCGTGGTTTTCAATATAAGAACTACCACCTGGACCATAATGCAAAAAAAGCGAATGACTCATTTTTGACCTCTCGATATAAGTGTACTTCTTGTAGTAAATCGCTATAATTTAAGCAACATTAATTTAAAATACTCAGCAAATATGTATAAAATAAATATAAAAAAAGGATGTTTTTTGCATGCAGCCGACAATTGCCAAAAATGATGAGGATTTATATTACGAGCTTTTTAAGCGAAACCAGCCTGTGATTAGACCTTCTTTACAGGAAAAATTGAAAAATCTCAGGCTTTTTATTGCTGGCTGCGGCTCTACGGGGGGTGCCTTTATTGAGGGTGCGTCGCGTTTAGGAGTCCTGGGCTTTCGCCTGACAGAACCCGACCATTATGAATTGCATAATTTGAACAGACAATTCGTCTATCCGGGGGATGTTGGAGCGAATAAGGCGATTGTTCACGCTGAACGGCTTAAGAAACTTTTTAAAAATTGTAAAAGTGAAGTTGAAGTGGAAACAAGCGGAATTAATGAGTCTAATATTGATCGTCTTTTGGACGGTATAAGTTTAGTTTTTGATGCGGTTGATGTAACGACTGTATCTGGAATGAAAGCCAAGTTTTTATTACATGAGCGGGCGGCCTCAAGAAAATTGATGGTGTTATCTGCTTTTGATTTAGGGTTTAAACAGTGGATCAGGGTTTTTGATTATCGTTTAGGAGGCGCGGCTCTAGATGGGCGTTTAGATCATGCAAAAACCTTTAAAAACCCACTGCGGGCTTTGGTTGAAGGCTTTTGTCCGCTCGAAGAGCTTTCCGTTGAAATTTCAGAAGAGTTACTGCGGATGCTTCAAAACCCCAACAGCAGTGCGTGCCAATTGGCAACAGCATGCCACTTACTGGCAGCTTTTACAGCGCCATTACTAATTCGGTTTTGTGATCAAAAGAGTATTCCCAATATTGTATCTTTTGATTTGATGAGACATCTTGAGACAGAGTCTGAATTGGCAGCAGCGGAAAACAAAAGGCTTGAGCTTCAAAAACAGATCGAAATGCTATTAAAAACTATTGCGTAGTTTAAATCACGCGAGTCGTATCGGTCGGCATCAGTAGGGCGGACAGCGACTTGGGAACTTCTAGTTGAAATATCATGTACAGCGATTTAATGACTTGTTCGCTGACGGTTTTACCCTGATCTCTGCAGATAACATCTAAAGCATTTTTGACATCAGTTTTGTTATTTTGTATGTGCAGAGATTCAATAAACACACCGACGCCCTGAACTATTTTGGAGTAAGCATGAATTTTACTGCGGGGAAGCCTTTGTGGAAAACCAAGGCCAACTGCATTTTCGTGGTGTTGTATGGCAACATAAAGTATTTCCTCGGGGATTCCATCAATTTGTTTTAATATTTCGTAACTTGCGATGGGATGTTGCTCATATTGTTTGGCTTCTTCCGGTGTGTACTCAAATCTTTTCTTTAAAAGCAAATGTTTGAAATCTTTTAAGCCGATATCTGAAAATAATGCGGCTAAAATTATTCGACTTTGCACTTTGGGGCTGGTCCATTTCCAGAGGCTGGCAACAGAACTTGATAAAATGGCCTTAAGAGTAGATTGATCTGCTAAACTTGCATTGTCCGAGCTGATGAAGCTTAGGATATTATTTAATTGCGAGTGGTTCATGGCAACTTGAGTATAGGCTTCGAAAGACTGAATAGACTGATCAAAATATTCTTTATCCATCTGGTTTGCAATACTGTTTTGACTAACTGATGAAATCAATTGATTCATCAAGCGCATTTTTTTTACTTCTTCCATCGGCCTTTTGATAACTGTGGAGGCGATTGCAAAATGTAGATCAGTGTATTTAGCAAAATCTATTGCGTTAAGATATATGTTTTTAACGCCTTTTTTGGCAAAATTATCAAGGCGCTGTGGAGTGAAATCCTGTTTTGATTTAGTAATACGCACATGTTTTTCAGCTATTTTCAAAAATATTGTATAATCACTTGTTTTTGAAAGAATAATATCCTGAATCGGAACCGAGAAAAAAGTATCGCTTTCGGAGCCGTGGGAACGTTCTGATTCAAGCAGATAGTCGATCACAAGACCAACAGCCTCAAGGTCAAAGGGTTTGGCGATAAGTTCACTGACCCCGATCCCAAAAGCATTTTTCACACTGATTGTATCGGCGAAGCCAGTCATTAAAATAAAAGGAATAGCATTTTGGGTGTCGATTTTTTCTTTGAATTCCTGAAACAAATCTAAACCGCTTTTGTCGGGCATTTGGATGTCGGAAAGAATAATGTCGATCTTATTGTTTTCTATAAGTTTAAAGGCCTCTGCGGCATTTTGTGCAAGAACGACTTTGTATTCTTTTGCAGTTAAGAACTCCTGTAGGGTTTGTGCAATTTCAGTGTCGTCATCGACGACCATTATGGTTTTTAGCATGTTAAAAAGCCCTATGATATTTCATATTTATGTTATCGACATTATCTTTGAATACATAGAGAGTTTTGAATGACTTTTCTGGTACTATTTTAAATTTGTTTATTCTTATGTCTCATATTGATTCTAATTCTTATAATGAGACAGCATTGTTAAGATAATATTAATTTTTTTACAAATTTCAGCTAATTCTTGGTAAACTTAAAGACGATACATAGTAGGACGTAACCGGAGGATAGTTAAGACTTATATGAAGACTACAATGATTATGTTATTTTTAATTATGAGTACTATATTAGTAGGCTGTGGCGGCCACGGTGGCGGTTTAGCCCCATCTAATCTAGTTATTGATCCGGCTGCGCCAGCAGCTCCGCCTGTGATTGAAAGCAATTTTAAGTATGGTGAAGCGGCAACGTCAGCAAATGGTTGGGAAGCATTAATAGATACAACTGATTCCGTAGAAGAGGTAACAATTGCTAATGGATGGAACGTGGAGGTTAAATATGAATAGCATGAATAAAATTGCCGTCAGCACATTTTTATTTTTAACTTTGGCTTTAAGCTGCGCTTTTGCAGAAATGGGTATACCCATTCAGTTAAAATTAAAATCACCTTCTGGAACTTACCCAACAGCTTCGGGTCTTGAGTTTAAGCTTCTGGTTTTATCTCCGGCAACTAATTGTATTTTGAGAGAAGAAATTTTTTCATCACAGACGATCACTAATGGTGGTATTTCACTGAATCTGGGATCAGGTACACGGGGAGCCGGCGACCCAAGTTTATCTTTAAATCAGGTTTATGATAATTCAAAATCTAAAACTGGGCTTTCTTGTGTAGATGCAAATAACAATATTGTTTCAACCGGCCAAGTGTACAATCCGACTTCTGTTGATCAAAGAACTATTCGCGTTGTGACCACAATTGCTCCAGATACAATTATTGTTAACTTTAATATGCGCGCTATACCTTATGCAATTCAGGCTGAATCTGTAGGTGGTAAGGTGGCGGCTGATATTGTGGTTAATGATGCCACAACTCAGATGAATCAAACAAATCTGAATGATTTGTTATTTGACTCCACAAGATTTAATAATTTAAAAAACTTTGCGGTCAGTGGCGTGGTAAGCTCAGCGACAAACTTTACAGGCTCACTGGCGGGTGATGTTGGCGGGACTCAGGGAGCAACCAGTGTAAATAAAATTAAAGGTGTTGCGGTTAGTAGCACCGCTCCTGTTAACGGAGATGTTTTACAATACAATGGTACACAGTACGTGCCAGTGGCTATTCCATCAGCTCCGGTTTCTAGCGTGGCGGGACGTACCGGCGCTGTTGTTTTATCTAATAGTGATATTTCGGGTCTTGGCGGAGCGGCTTTGTTAAACGTGGGAACAGCTGCTGGAACCGTAGCAGCAGGAGATGATTCACGAATTGTTAATGCCTCAAATGATACCGCAGCCGCAACATCAGCTAATACGGCCAGTACGATTGTAAAAAGAGACGCCAGCGGAAATATCTCTGTTTCAAACGTTTCCTCAACTAATAATTCAACTAATAATATATATTTATATGATGGTTCTAACTCGGTAAGAATGATTGCACCAGCAGGCTTAGCGGCCAGTTATATTTTGACCTTGCCAGTTGACGATGGAGTTAGTGGTCAACAGATGCAGACAGATGGGGCCGGAAACTTGTCTTGGGTAACTCCTGCTGCGGATGCGGTCAGTAGCGTAGCGGGCCGTACCGGAGCGGTGGTTTTATCAAATAGCGATATTTCGGGCCTAGGTGGCGCGGCTCTGTTAAATGTGGGAACAGCTGCCAGCACGGTCGCAGCGGGTAATGATTCACGAATAACCGGTGCTTTGCAAAGTGCAGCCTATAATGTTGATGTTGCTGATGCGGCCCTTTGCACCAATGTTCAATCTTCTTATTGGAATACTGTTAGTGATAAATGGGCCTGCCAGAATATTTCGTTTCCAGCGGATGCGGTCAGTAGCGTAGCGGGCCGCACCGGTGCAGTGGTTTTATCTAACAGTGATATTTCAGGCCTTGGAGGCGCAGCTCTGTTAAATGTAGGAACTGCTGCCGGAACCGTAGCGGCAGGAGATGATTCACGGATTGTGAACGCTTTGCAAGCATCATCTGCATTTTCTGGAGATGTAAGTGGTACAAGTTCTGCGATCAGTGTTGATAAAATTAAAGGTGTGGCTGTCAGTGCAACCGCACCAACTGCCGGGCAGGCGCTGGTCTACGATGGTGCAGAGTGGGTGCCAACTACTGGATTTCCATCTTTTACTAAATCAGCGTCAGATCAAACGTTTAATACCACAGTTATAACTGATGTGACTTCACTTTCTTTTGCAGTTAGCGCAGGTGTGACTTACAAATATAAATTTAATATTCTTTATACATCGGCAGCAACAACTACTGGTATACGTTTGACCTTAACCTATCCGGCTGTTTCTGCGGCTTCAGCGGTCACTAAGATACCAAATGGTGCAGATGGTACGGGGGCACAACATCAGGGCGTCATAAATTCTTCAGGAGATATTGTGGTGTCAACGGGTACCCCCGCTGCAACCACAGTTCATTTTGCAACTGTTGAAGGTGTTATTATCCCTTCCGCTGGTGGCACTGTACAGTTGCGGGCGGCCTCGGAAGTTGGCGGGTCTAACATTATTATAAAATCAGGTACGTTTGTTGAAGTTGTTGAAGTTCCATAAGTTTTTAATACTGGTGCCCTTTTGTCATAACTAAAAATTATACGGCGAATAACTTTACATACTGTGTATTATTTTCTGCTGCCATATTGATTAAAATCATCTCTATAGCGTCTTAATAACTTAAAGTAAATATTCAGGTGTCTTTTTGGCCTTAATAATCTTGGCCGCCGCTTTGCTATAGTCCCAAGTGTGCTTCAGAAATGAAAGCAAAAGTTAAAAACAAAACGTAAAAAGAAAAAGGGTAAAACCATAACAATAAAGGGAGACGACATGAAAGCATTATTAACACTGGCAGTATTAGCACTGAGTTTATCAGCTCAGGCACAAATTAGATTAGGAGTACCAGCTTATGGTGGCACAGGTTGCCCGGGTGGTTCGGCATCAGTATCAATAACTGATGACCAATCAATCTTATCGGTATTATTCGACAGTTTCGTTGCAGAAGCTCCAACTATGACTGGTGCGAATTTTGACCGTAAAGCTTGTAATTTAAGAATTCCAGTAAGTGTAGGACCTGGTTTTCAGGTTGCGCTTATCGCCTTTGATTATCGTGGTTTTGCGGCAATTCCACACGGTGGTCGCGGTCAGTTTCAAGCTCGTTACGCGTATGTTGGTCAACAAAGACCAGCTATTTTCAGAAAGTCTTTTCAATCAGGACGAGCTGATAACTACAGCTTAAAGAATGAATTAATTTCAACTACAATTGATTGGTCTCCATGTTCTACAGGTCGTGACTTAATGATGACTGTTGACGCTAATATTCTTGCTGTTTCTAATGATATGCAAGAGGCTACAAATGTTAGTATTGACTCAGTAGACGTTGAAGCTGGTTTATTGTACGCTGTTCAATTAAGACGTTGCCGATAATTAGTTATAATTATTAAGATAAAAAAAAAGGATGATTTAAACCATCCTTTTTTTATTTGGTTAATTTGTTTGTGTTTGTCATTTTATATCGAGCCCAAATAATCTCAACTAGCATGTAAATGATCATGCTGACTGTTAACCCGACGCCTTTAAGCAGAGCCCAGGATTCAGTACTCCAGTAAAAGGCAGCCCAGGTGGCAATTAATGAATGAGCTAACATAAAAAAACTTAAACGCAAGGTCATCCCGCTCATCTGAGTTTTAATAAATTCGGGAGCATGAGGGTTTTGTTTTTCGATCATAAGTACTAAAAATGGTTTTTTCATAATCCAGGAAGCCAATAGAAAAATAAAAAAACCGAGTTCTAAAATAGCTGGTTGAAGCTTAAACCAAATACCTTCGCTGGAAATTAGGGAAACGGCGCCTAACACAAGAATTAGCCCAGTTCCAACCCAAGTCATCGTACTTACTTTTTTATAGCTAATGTATTCATAGATAATTTCTCCAACGCTAAAAACCATTCCGGCAATTAAACCGGCAATAATTCCATACTTTTCTTCAATAACAGTAAAGGCAATAACTGGAAGTAGTCCGCCGAATAATAAAGACAGCGCTTGTTTTTTTGGGTTATGAGTCGAACTCAATAGCTTCTCCGGAAGAGGGAATTAGAACCTGATCATCTTGCATAACAAGCTTGCCTTTTAAAATGGTATGAGTGGGCCAGCCCGTTACTTTCATACCATCAAAAGGAGTATAGGCACATTTTGAAGCAATCCATTTATTGGTGATGATATTTTCTTTTTTTAAATCAACAACTGTAAAATCTGCGTCATAACCAACAGCAATACGGCCTTTGTTTTTGACCTTAAATAAGCGTCTAGGATTTTCGGTAACAAGCTGAGTGAACTTTTCCAGAGACAGGCGTTTATTATGAATATGGTTCAGCATAATCGGGACTAATGTTTGTACACCCGGAAATCCCGCTGGAGATTGAGGGTAGGGTTTTCTTTTTTCCTCTAAGGTGTGGGGCGCATGATCTGAACCAATTATGTCGACCGTGCCATTTAATACAGCCTGCCAAAGTTTTTCAAAATGGCGTTTATCGCGAATGGGTGGGTTTTGTTGCGCTAATGTTCCAAGCCTTTCATAGCACTCAGGGGCCGAAAGTGTTAGAAACTGAGGGAGTATTTCGACCGATGCGATGTCTTTATGTTCAGCCAAAAATTGCATTTCTTCAGAAGATGATATATGCAGTATATGAACCGGACGATTATATTTTTTAGCCAGAAAAATAGATTTTTTGGTGGAAATGAGCGCGCTTTCTTCATCTCGCCAGATAGGGTGAGCCCGGGGGTGGCCGGCCTCTATAGCAATATGTTTGCGTAGGTTAAGCCGCGCTTCATCTTCTGAGTGAATGGTTAAGCGGCGCTTGCCGACTTTCATAATTTTTTCAAAGACAGCATCATCATCAACTAGCAAAGAGCCAAAAGAGGCACCTAAAAATACTTTGATGCCAGAGCAATGTTTTAAATTTTCTAACTCAAGTAGTAATTCGGTGTTGTCGTGTGTCGCGCCAGCAAAAAAAGCGTAATGACAATGAGCGCGGTTCCGCGCCAGATTTAATTTTTCATTAAAGGCTTCAATACTAGCGGTTGAAGGATTTGTGTTGGGCATTTCAAAAATACTGGTAACCCCACCAAGTATTGCCGCCCGTGTACCGGTTTCAAGATCTTCTTTATGAGTTAATCCCGGTTCGCGAAAGTGCACCTGTGAGTCTATTACACCGGGTAGCAGTGTTAAGCCTTTAAGATTAAGAGTTTTATCAGCGGTGTAACTAAGTGAAGCTGAAATGTCTGTTATAACTTTATTCTTAACTGCAATATCAACTTGGGCTCGTTTGAGTTGATTTGAGTCTTGGTCAAATATAAGCGCATCACATTCCTTAAGGAGCAGGTCTACGTGTTTCATTAGTCGTAATTTTAGAACAGGTCAGTACATAAGTCCAGATAAGTCGTGGGGCATCGCTTGCCACAAGGTGCAAGAAATAGGGATAATATATGCAGATGAACGATTTAATTAATTGGATTGCAATAAACAACACATTGATGATCCGTATAGGTTTTACGGCTATTTTAAGTTTGTTAATTTTCTATGTTTTTAGATTATTTTTTGTACCTAAAGTTAATATAGTTGCCGATAGCTTAAAAGCTTCCGAAACAAAAGCTGCAACCGAAGCTGATGATGATGCTGAAAAAGAAGTGGTTGCCGAAACTCCTGAGTTTCTGGCCTTAGTGGAAGAAGTTAAACAAAAAAATTCAGAAATTGAAAGTCATATTGATGAAGTTACTAAATTAAAGACCCAGCTCAGTGAATCTGAAAATCAGATTATTCAACTACAAGCCAAATTAAAAATTGCAGAATCTGAATCAACTACGGTAGCGCAGGAGGGGGCGGCGGCCACCGATTCTGGAGCAATAGCTGGATCGACAAACCAAGCCGCATCTGACGAATTAAAGCAGAAGATTGAGCAATTGGAGTCGCGTCTGGCAGAATATGAAATTATCGCAGATGAAATTACCGAAATCAGCGAGCTTCGCAGGGAAAATGCCGAATTTAAGAAAAGGATCGGTGAGGCGGTGACGCTTACCATGCCTGAGGCGGCAGCGGAACCAGAAACAGCCGCGGAACCAGAAACAGCAGCGGAACCAGAAACAGCAGCGGAACCAGAAGCGGCAGTCGCAGAAGCGGCTTCATCCGAAAATGAGGTCGTAGATAAAGAACGTGATTTAATCGATCAATTTGAAAAAATAGCTAATAAAAAGGAATCATAATGCGATTTACTTTATTTCTTTTAATATTTTCTTTAAAATCATTTGCGGTAGAAAATAAATTTTCTACTTATATCGATATGGCTTCAAATAATAAACTAGGTATGAATTCACGTTGGAGTTCTCTGGTTAATGCGGCCGGTATTGCTGCTGACGGATCCGATGAGGATCAGTTGAAACAGATCAAAAATTTTGTAAACAGTAAGGAATGGTACCTGCGCAATGCGGCTATGATTGCGCTATCGAAAATCAACCCGCTTGAAGCTATGATTGAGGCCAAAAAATTATTGAGAGATAAAGCTTTGGTTGTTAGGTCGGCAGCGGTCGAGATTATTAGTCAAAATCTGACAGATGAACATAAGAAGCTATTGATTGCAGAGCTGAGTAAGCCCTATAACTTTCACAAAAAAAATAGTCTGTGGATACGAAAACAAATTATAGAAAAATTATCCACCACTGCAGAAATGAAGGATCGTGAAGTATTTGCAAAGAGTTTATTTGATCAGGATAAAGAAATATCCCATATTAGTGCAAAAGCTTTGGAAAGAATAACGGGAATGCAAATCAATGAGACTGGATTCATTAGAAAATGGAAAATCATCGTTAAAGAAAATAACTGGGACACTCAGTAATAAAACCATTAATATTCATAATCCACGACTTTATTAAAATACTCAGGCACCGGAGCCTCAAACCTTAGGCGGGCTTTGCTATGAGGGTGTGTGAATTGAATTGAAAACGAATGAAGCAGTAAGCTCTTATGTTTATCAGGCTTACCGTATTTATGATCACCGACAATAGGGTGTCCCTCTGAAGCCAAGTGTACGCGTATCTGGTTTTTGCGCCCCGTAAGTAGGTTGATTTTAAGTACGCTAAAATAAGCAGTTTCTTTTACAACGCTGTATTCGGTGTGGGCTAGGCGGCCCTTGTCGTTTTCTTTTGAAGAGTGAACTACATAGTCCTCATCTTCGGTCAGATAACTGGAAATCGTACCTGATTTTTTCGGCATTTTTCCGTGTACAACCGCATAGTAGGTTTTAACTGTGCTGGGCCAATTGTCTTTTAAAAAGTTCTGAACTTTTTCTGTTTTTGCGAAAATAAGCACACCCGAAGTAGCTTGGTCTAAACGATGTACAACATAAACACTCTTTTTTGAAATAGCACTGCCTTTTCGGATATATTGGTTAAGGGCATTGTGAATGGTATTTGATTTTTCCCATTTGGCGGCAACAGTTAAAAATCCGGGCTCTTTTATGCCGACGATAAGATCCGGGTCTTCATGTAAAATTTCAAACCCCAAGGGCTGATATTTTTTAGGAATTTTTTTTTTATTTTTTTGTATTTTAGTGGGATTCATTCAGAAATACTAGATGCTTTCTTAAGTGCTTTATCTATAATAATTTCTCGTTCAATACGATAAAAAAGACTTTGCTCTTCAAGTCCATCTGATGGAACAAATACGGTTTCAGAAACAAAATCTTTGAAAACTTCGACTTTTTTCTCAATTGTTACACGTGTTGATTCTTTTCCGTTCGTGGTGCCCTTGGCAAAATTAAAATACAGTTTGTAGCGGGCACTTTTATATTGGGGTTTGGTTTGATCTGGTGGTAGCCATCCGTCCACAGCTTTTATGAAGTCTGTTTCGATGGCGCCGTAATCTTGATTTTCACTGGCTATGGTATACTTTACGGCTGAGTGTGCGGCTCTCCATACGATATCATAAGAGGCCAAAAATATTTTTTGCTGCGAAGCCTTGGCAATAATTTTTTCAGCGCTGCTCGTTCGTGGCTCAAAAAGACTGCATCCAAAAAAGCTGCATGAAATAAACAGAATTATAATAAAATTAAAAATTAGTTTAAGCTTGTGTGTTGTAAACGGCATATTAAGTTGCGCCCTTGTTTTTTTTTGTAAGTTCATCCCAACGTGTAAAATACTTTTCAATCTTGCTTTCAGTTTCAGAGATCTCTTTGGTCAGCTCCGTAAGTTTTGCATAATTGCTTTGAGTTTCATCCAAACTCAGGTCATTTTGCAGGAGCTTAAGTTTGCTCTCCTCACTAGCAATGATACCTTCAATTTTTTCAAATTCAATTTTTTCTTTATTGCTCAGACCTTGGCGTTGATGAGTGGTCTTGCCGGGTTTATTTTCAGAATTTTTTAGGGCTTTTTTGTTTAACTTGAACCAGTCTTCCCATTGAGCCGTGTCGGCAAAAGTCAGAATGGTATCGGTTGTTAAATCAAATGACCAGATCACATCGCAGTTCTGATCCATAAAATACCTATCATGACTTACAAGGATCACCGCGCCCTTGAATTCACTGAGGCAATCGCTGAGGGCCTCAAGAGTCTCAACATCCAAGTCATTTGTAGGTTCATCCAGAATTAGGACGTGCGCTTGTTTTAGCATCAATTTGGCTAAAATAAGCCTACTTAGCTCACCACCAGATAATTGAGAGGCTGGCATATCCATTTGTTGGGCTTTAAAGTAAAAGCGACTCAAGTAGGATCTGACATAAATAGGTTGATCCTGAAAATGTACATAATCGCCTTCGGGACAAATAACTTTTAATACACTCTTGGTTAAATCAAGCTGATCTTTACCTTGTTCGAAATAGGAGATATCAATATCGTCGTTAACAAAAACGCTTCCGGAATCAGGCGGGATGCGTCCAATCAGACATTTTAACAAGGTCGACTTTCCACTGCCATTAGGGCCGATGAGTCCATAGCGATGTTTAGGTCGTATCATGGCATTGAAATCTTGAAATAGTGTTTTACCGCTATAGGATTTACTTATTTTGGTTGCTTCGATTAGCTTTTTTGGAGATTTAGAATTTCCACCAAAATCCAGGTCCAAATTTCGCTTAGCATTTTTATTTTCTAAATCTTTAACTTCATCAATAATATCATAGGCGCGATCAATACGGGCTTTTTGCTTAGTTAGACGGGCCTGGGGGCCGCGCGCCAACCATTCTTTTTCGCGGGTCATGGTATTGCGACGTTTATCTTCAAGACGTTTTTGTCCATCAAAAAGCATCATCTTACTTTCAAGATGGTCGGTGTAGGGACCATTGGTACGTAGAATTCCGTTCGGCAATTGTGGGTCTAAATCAAATATGACCTGACACGTATTCTGCAGAAACTTTCTATCATGGGTTACAATCAGCAGGGCAATGTCGGTAGTTTTTTGTAAAAATTCTTCAAGCCAAACTATACTTTCTAAATCAAGATGATTGGTTGGCTCATCAAGTAAGAGGAGATTGGGTTTTTTCATCAGTTCTCGCGCTAAGGCCACTTTTTTTTGCCAGCCCCCGGAAAGTTCACTGACTTTTTTTTCCGTTCCTTCAGGAAATTTATCTAATTCCATTTTTGAGATAAGTTCAAAGGCCAATTGCATATTATCCGCATCGTAAATATCATCTGTAACATTCATTAATGAATCGTATATAGACTCATTTTGATCTAATTCTGGTTTTTGTTTCAGATAGCCAAATATCAGATTATTAGCATAAGAAATCTGGCCCTTATCTGTGGCTTGTTCTTTAGCGATAAGGCTGAGCAGTGTTGATTTTCCTGCACCATTGGGACCGATAAGTCCGATATGTTCACAAGTATCAATTGCAAAAGAGATGTTTTGAAAAAGTGTTTTTGAAGCAAAAGATTTTGAAAGCTGATAAGCGGAAACAAGGGTGGCCATTATTTACTTTTTTGACTTAACTTCGGCTTTTTTAATTTTGCAGGCCTCTACATCTTTTGGATCGATATTCACGTCCTCAACTTTTTGCCCGTTTAAAATTAGCTGCATGCAATCCTTAGATAAGCTTTTTTTTTCAATTAATAGTGATTTGTTGTAACCTGCGTTTTTGCAGGCCACCATGATTTTCATGCAAGGGCCATCGCTGTGAGTTGTAGG
>JBBTEQ010000166.1:0-6093 GCA_038042235.1 Bdellovibrionota bacterium
ACATTGATTTTCACTACCGCATCAGTGGTAGGTATTTTGATATTTTTTATGATTGCACTTCAATGCACATCAACAGTTGGTATTTTAAAACGTGAAATGGGTTCTTGGAAGCCGGCTTTATTGCAGTTGTTCTTAAGTAATCTTGTGGCCTATGGTTTAGCTGTAACAGTTGTGTCGATATTAAAAAGTTTCGGATATTGATTATCTTTTTCTTTTTAAATAATAATACTTTCGATACCATTTAGATGTCTTCTTAAATAATGATAAACAGCTTTCATCGGGGAATATATTCACTCTAAAAATTCGGTAAGGATCTTCTTCGATTAAGAGGCCACCCGTATCAGTATTAACGGCATAGTCATATCCGGCCTTTTGCGCCAGATCAGCAGCCGCTTCATTTGTTATACCATAAGTAAAAGCATAGGTATTAATTGGAATACCAAATTCGTTTTCCAAATGTTTTTTTGATTCAGTTAGTTCAGTAAGCGCTTCTTCAGAACTTAATTCGGTTATTTTTTTGTGAGAGAATCCATGTGAACCGATTTCGAACTGAGAGTCTTTCCATCGTTGTCTTTCAAGGCCCGAAACAATATCGTGTGTAGGCTCACTTGCACTAAGATCCCAGTTATTTTGCTTAATCTTAGAATCAGCCAGTAAAAACAACTGGGCATTGAATTGGTATTTTTTCAATAGCGGAGAGGCATTGCTTAAGTTATCGGTGTAGCCATCATCAAAAGTCAGAATTAAGGGTTTTTTTGGAAATTCACTGAATGGTTTTTGGCCCGTTCTGTATTTTTGTAAATCAGAAAAAGTAAGTGTTTTAAAGCCGCAGTTTTTAAAAAATTTAAGATGTTTTTCAAAGTTATATTTAGTAACGAAGATTTTATGCTTTGAGTTGATCTCATGATCTGGAATTTTGTGATACATGAGCACTGGAATCCAGGAACTATAGTTTTTAAGAAAGCAGGCCGATTCATAAAGACGTAAAATTTTATTAGCAATTAAATCAAGCGAAAATTCATTCTGCGCAAGTACTGAAAGAGAGTGGTGCTCGTTAAATTCGGTTTGGATGTCATTTATAAATTGAGATAAATTAATAACAGGATCTTTTGATTCAGGATGGATGTCCCCAAAATTGGATTTTATAGCATCAAAGAAATTACTTTTGGTGATGAGACCGACATATTGAGCTTCACCAAAGGCAATGGTTATTACACCGCTTATCATAGACTCAATGCAAACACGACCTGAGCCGATAATTAGATCAAACTGCGAATAAACGCTGGTGTTAAGCGTAATATTATTAAGCTCTTTAATTTGAGATTTGTATTCGACATCGATATTTAGATCGCTCAAGTTGCCGCCAATAATAGAAATTTCGGCAGGTGTATTTTTTAAGGCATTCAAAACTTGCTCGGTGCGCTGTTTTTTAGGTCCGGTTGTGCGCCCTACGATCGCGATCTTTAAAGTTTTATTAAGGGGGCGTTCATTTTTTAAAAAATAATAATCCGTTGAATTTATCGGATTCCGTATAATTTTAATTTGATTTTTATTATAAGCAAAATCAAATATCAGGTGGTTTTTTATATTTTCACAGACGGCAATAATAAATTTACCATATTGATTATGTAGTTTTTTAGAAAATGAAGGATGTTGAACACCGTGTACAGTAGAAACTTGGGCGGTTTTTGTAAAGAGTATTGCCCAATAGGCCAACTTGGCGGCGGCCCTTGAGTGAGTGTGGATAACTTGAATATTTTGTTTATTTATAAAATTTCTGAGCCACAGAATATTTTTAATAAAAGTAATTTTTGATTTAGTTTCAACTTCGAATTCAAGTTTGATGGCCTTAGATGGGTAGTGAAAGCCATTCGATAAGTGATAGACATTGTGGCCCTGCACGAGTTGGTGGTGAGCCAGTGTAACCGCGTAGACTTCAGCTCCGGTTAAGTGATTTTGTGAAAGCAAATGAAGTATATTCACGAATCTATCTTAGGATATAAGTATGAATATATCTAGATATAGAGAGCTGACTGCTGGCTAAGCTGAAAATATAAGCAACGTCAGATAATAGTTGTGATAATAGTGTGATAAAGCGGGTGCACCTATTGACAGCTGTAGGTGTTTCAAATTAAATTTTTATTTCGCAATAGATATTGCGGGAGTAGCTCAGTTGATAGAGCGATGCCTTGCCAAGGCATAGGTCGCGGGTTTGAGTCCCGTCTCCCGCTCCAACTGTCTCATTTGCAACTTAAAAAGGTGAAGATCCTGAAAACATTTATTTATGCATCAGTGGCTTTGGTTTTTATTGTTGTCGTTTTAGTGTTCGGCTTTATTATCTATTTAGAGTCTATTTAAGTTAAAATTTTGAACAAATCATGAGTAGCTGAATAGTTTACTACCTGTTAGCAAATACTGGCACCTGTCTCATTATGATAGACTTTCAGCGGTAGTTTTAATTTTAAAATCAATATATTCAATCTATAAAGAAAAGTTCAGGCATCCCTTTTGTATTGGTTATAGGTATGAAGAAATTTTCTCAATTCATTAATTTAAAATTATCTCATTATGAGACGATTTTAATTGTAGCTCGAGGACTGATACTGCTCTTAGCCGGATTAACTTTTTCTTCATGCAGCGAATATTTAAACGGAAAACCTTTTAAAACAGCCTATCTTGAAATTAAATCCGACGGAAAAATGGCCTGCCTTGATAATGTCTCCTCTGATATGGAAAAGTTTTTAAACTCTGAGGGGAGTGACGCTGAAATCGATAAAACTGTAGATTGTATAGACGGGATACTGACTGAATTTCAAACAAAAGTTGAGGGTACGCAAGACGCTAACTCTTTTACGGCAGACGATGTTTATAATATTTTAGCTAAGTTTGCCAGTAGATTAAAAGTTTCTGAAATTGCGGCCAAAAATCTGATTGCACTAAAAGCGGCTATGCTCGGTGGGGATGCTAAAAAAATTACTAAAACTGAGATTGAGCTCTTAAAAAAATATTTAACTATAGTTAAGGCTGAGGCTAAGAGCTTAAAGCCCTATATTAAGGTTTTCTATTTTAAAAAGTCGGAGAAAGCGTACACGAAGGCTTTTATAAAAGAGTCCTTTGATCAATTAAATACTAGTCTAAGAAATTTATATAAGGGCTCTCAGTTAAATGTGTCAAATTACTCTTTTGATAGTTTTGCAGAGTTTATAACAAATGTACTTAATATGTCAGATGAAAATAAAGCCAGAGTAAATATAGTCAGTAAACTCAGTAAAATGATTAGCGGTGGCCCGGCTGAGTTAAGCGAAGCTGACCGATTTAAGTATATTGATAACGTAACAGAACTGATGAGGCTTTATGCTCATTATGTAAACGGATACGCAAAATTTGAAATCACCACGTCGGCGGATTTAAACGAATCTATTGATTTTTTTGAATCTGGGTTAGATCTATTAGAAAATACAGTGCAGTTTAAAAACACAAAAATAATTTCAGTTCAAACACTTGATGGTTTGGTTTCATCAATTGTAAACAGCAAGCTTCTGTCTTTTAAGTTATCCACCTACGATGCGGCTGTGTTTTACCGAACACTATTTGTGCGGGTATTTGAATCGGGCCTAAGTGGCAAAATTTTGTCTTTTGCTGGAATAAAAGCTATTAATCTAAGAAACATTAGGCGCGAAGTAGCGATTTATAAAGTTTATAGTAAAATGCTCGAGCGAATTGCTAGCGAGGAATTATTTTTGGCTAGAGGCATTACTCATGCACCCATTTCAGATTTACAACAAAGCTTCAGGCTATTGAATGTCGCTGATGAAACAGAAATTTTGAGCAAGTATGATTTGATCATGCAAAATGAAATTATAAATAATGTGACTGATTTAAAATCCGAATTCACAGGTTTGGCACCAATAATTTATAAAAATAATAAAATCGGTTTGGCTTCGAATCAGAATCTTTGGGAACAAAAATGGAAAGACTTAGCGCGCGGCCTAATTATCAAGATGATGGGACGTTTATTAATGCAGGGTTGGGGTAAGATCTATCCACTAGAAAATTTAGCCACTAACAGCATGTCAGAATTGAATTTAACGGACTGGTACTCTGAATTCAAACATTTTGGTATAGCGATTAAAAATTTTGATCCTAGGAAATACAATTCAGGTTCCGCAGCATTTAATACCGCAAATTTATTTACTCGAGCTGCCAATGGTGACACTGAAGTTACATTTAAAGAGTTGATTGAAAACTTAGGTGTTGTCTACTCCAGCGGCATTATCTACGACGAGACAGATGTTAAGCTAAACGAGTCCAACTGTAATATGCCGGAACTGGATGTTTTTGATAATCATTGGAGATATGAGACCTGCTTTCTACAGATACTGCGTGCTAATTATAAGTTTAATTTTTCAGGTCTTCCGCATTTGGTTGCTTATTTAGATACGTTAAGCGAACAGGATTTTAATAGCTTTTTCTTTACCGCAATCAATGTGGTTCGGCTGGACGATAATAATAAGGGAGTTCGAGTTGAAACATCAGATATGAGCTCTATGTACGCGCTACTGAATTTTATTGAAAATCTTTATAAATCTCATGATTCGGATGCGAATGGTCGTATATCTGAACCCGAAATCAGAGCGGCGTACCCGAAATTTTTAAATACGGCTACAAAGTTTGCCTACCAAAACTCCCGTCAACAAATAGAAGATTTTGAATCCTGGATGGGTGGGCTTGCAGGTTACGGTTGTTTTAGTAAAGACGATCTGATTCGTGAATCATTTGTATTCTTAATTTATAATGGTAGAGCTCCTATTCCGTCTGATATGAATAAAATACCATGCTACACGGATAGACCTTTGCTAGATTTTAATGGAGAAATAGATCGCATGAAAATGCTTAACTCATTCAAGGGTTTGAAAAAAGCAGTTGGTCTTTAGTTGCTTATTTATTTTTCTAAAGTTTTAGTGCTTCAAAGGTTTTTAATACGACAGATTCGCCCGACTTAAGAGTTTCAAGTTGTCTGAAAAGTTCACGAATCACCTGTTCATAACTGATTGAAAAAATATTATTTTGATTTAATAACCAAAGTGTATAGCGCGCGGAGCGGTCAATGAGCTTGCCATTTGTCGGCGAAACATAAGTCATAAAATTAGAAACCGAACGCCCCAGCCTTGCCATTATGAGTGTTGAATGTATATTCAGCAGCATTTTTAAATAGATATGATCAAATAAATTTCCAGCACCCGAAATATTAAGTGATAAGTCTAAATCTTCCAGTTTCCAGCTGAGGCTGGCCCCCGAATGTTCAATTGAAAATAGATAATGACGAGCTGATTTGATGTTATTCTGACGATAGACAAGAGTATGCCTTGAGAAGTCAAATCCCTGCAGGTATTCAAAAGTGGTCTTGGTGCTACGCGCGGACCACTCAAGTACGCGTGGAGGCCGAGAGAGGAGTTTATGCCAGCTTTCATGGACATCATTGGCAGAAGGTATCATCAGATAGGCCATGGATTGGTCTTCGGATGATTGGGTTTTGTTCCCGAAAGGGGGAAGACTAAAAGTAGGTGCTCTTTCTGTTGTATCAGTGAAAACCGTAATTGCAAGATCTTCACAACTGTAAAGGACACGATTTTTTTGCAAGTAGATATCAGATTCAAGCTTAATAAAGTGCATAATTTTTTTTACATCGTCTTTTGTTTTTGAATCTTCAAAAAATTTAATAAAATCCGATAAACTTGAGGGCGAGTAGCCAAGCAGGCAGATACCAATGGCGAGCATCAGAACCGTCGAGGACTGCATTCTGGTGCTACCTGAAAGCGCCATAGGACCAACCTCAAGACAGATGCTGTTAATATTGGGGTTCAGTAAAACGCGACGCGAGCGCTCAACATGTTCGATCAGTGTATCACGTGGATTACAATAAAGAAAAAAGGGCTTTCGTTTTGAAAGACTAGCGGCTTTTTCAGTGGCACCGATAACAAATGATGTTTCGCCGCCTTCGGTTGAGCTGATCAGTAGATCATTTTCTGAAAATCCCAGCGCGATTAAATGTTCGCTCCCGTATTCAGAAAAGTCCTCGAAACCTTCGATTGA
>JBBTEQ010000167.1:0-6567 GCA_038042235.1 Bdellovibrionota bacterium
GATGCGATGCGAACGCTAGGCGCAGAAATTGAATTAAAAGATGGCTATGTTTTAGCGAAGGCAAAAAAATTAAAAGGCGCCACCGTGTTTTTTGAAAAAACAACAGTGGGAGGAACAGAAAATTTAATGATGGCCGCAACTCTTGCAGAGGGCGTGACCACTATCGAAAACGCAGCAAAAGAGCCAGAGATTGTTGATCTAGCAAATTATCTTAATAAAATGGGTGCAAAAATTTCTGGACATGGAACCAGTGTTATTAAAATTACTGGTGTTGAAAAACTAGTTCCGGCTCGACATAAAATTATGCCTGATCGTATCGAGGCTGGAACCTTACTTATTGCTGGCGCAATCACCTCAGGCGAAGTGGAAGTTACTAACTGCCAACCTCAGGATTTAGAGGCTTTAATTCTTAAAATGCGCGAAAGCGGTTTTAAAATTGAGACAACAGCGACATCATTAAAAGTACTCCCTACAAAAACATGGGAGGCCGTTGATATTACAACGGCGCCGCACCCGTTATTTCCAACTGATTTGCAGGCACAGTTTATGGCGCTAATGACGGTGGCGCGAGGAACCAGTGTTATCACCGAGACCGTTTTTGAAAATCGTTTTATGCATGTCAATGAGTTGATGCGACTGGGAGCAGACATCACTCCAAAAACACAAGTGGCGGTTGTGCGCGGCAGACCAGAGGGCTTAACAGCCGCGCCAGTAATGGCAACAGATCTTCGCGCCAGTGCTTCACTTGTTTTAGCAGGATTGGTAGCCAAAGGCGAAACTGCAGTAAACCGCATATATCATTTAGATCGCGGCTATGAAAATTTGGAATTAAAATTGGCAAAATTAGGTGCGCAGATTAAAAGAGCCCCTTAGGGAACTCTTTAAGCAGCGTCTTGAAAGCCCTCTGGCTCTTGCGCTGATTCTGGCGTTACGTTTGTATTATTTTTTTTAGGAGTTTTTACTCGTGGTTTTACAAGCATACTTGTTTTTCCCGCGTTCAATGTCGCAACAAGTTCTTTTTTATATTCTTTAACAATAAGGTCAAAAAACTTTTTTTCATTAAGACCAAGAATAACAACCATTTTGCCAATAATTATATGTGGTACCTTTGAATGACCTCTTTCAAAAACCGAAACAAACTGTACAGACTCATAACCAAGCCTATTCGCAAGTTCTTGCTGAGTTAAATTATTTTTAACTCGTGCTTTGCGTACTAATTTTCCTATAGAGACATTAAATTTCTTCATTTTAACTCCTAATTATTGTTCTAACTAGACTATCGGTTGTTTCGGAGTCGAACTTTAAGGTTTAGCAGAAGCACGAAGAAGTAGTTGGGATGGGCAAAAAAGAGCCCCTTAAAAAACTTAAGCCTCAACCAAGGAGGGGCCATGGTTGAGGCTCTTGTCATCGAACAATTATTATTCGTTAAGACCCACACTTTGAACTCTGGGAGGGGATCCTGAGCTTCAAAGTTTTTAACGCTATTAACGTCAGCAGATCTCAAGCGAATAATTAAACTTACTAGTCAAAAGATCCGATTTAATTGTTTCACATGCTTTAGCTTTAGCTGAAAAAACTAGAACTAAAATTATGTAAGTGGCAATTAACCATCTGATCATAGACATGTAATAAGCAAGCTTTGTGCCAAAAAAATAGTGTGCGTTCTAAAAAATACAGTGTTTTAAGGAACTTAGAGTAAATACTCGGTTCCGAAGTGGAACCATTAGTGGTTCCATGTGTGGACCTTAGTCATGAGTTGGGACTTTAGGTATTGAAACCACTATTCCCCCTAGAAAAGCTTATCTATAATACATAAGTTGAGGGCAATAAAGAAGATGAGTATTAACACCGGTGAGTGGGTCATTAAAATACAAACTGATCAAGTTAAGGGGCCTTACTCAACCGAATCCATAATTAAAATGATTGTTAATGGAACTTTTTCGGGCAACGAAGAAATTTGTTCTTACCCGGAAGGCGAATGGACCCTATTAACAAAGCAACCAGAGTTTTACGATGCTTTGTTAGAATCACTGGAAAATCCGGTTGAGGTCGATAATAAACGGGCACAAAAGATGGAGGCCGAAACAGTTATTCGTATTCCGATTCTTAAAAAAAATGAAGAATTGCCAGAGCCCAACAAGGATGGTGTTAATGAGCTTAACGAGTTTATTAAAAAAGAAATTGTTGCCGAACAAAAAAGAAAAGAACTTGTTAAGTCATCGTTAAGTTCAAAAATTATCGTACCCAAGCAACCTGATAAAATACCTGATAAGACACCTGACAACCTACTTTTACAGCGCAATCGAAATTTAGAAATTCAGATGTCGGATATTAAAAAATTAAAGCAAAAAGAGGTCAAAAAACTTTTTCCATTCATGTTTCTTGTCGTTGTATTGCTGGGCGGCCTCTATTATTTTCTTTTGCCGAGCAAAAGTGTCATTAGGGGTGGGTGGTTTTTGGTGGCACCTAAGATAAACGGACAGGAAACGGCCTCGCCTGAGCAGGTCAAAAGTGTAAAGCGAAAAGTTGTTAAAGCATTTCAAGGTGGTTTACTAGAACAAATACTTACAACTCAACGAGAGTTGGTGAATTTGGTTGAAACCGCGCCTAAAGATTTGGAGGCCATTGGATTGCTTTGCATGGCGTACGAACAACTGTGGCCCTTTACAAAACAAACGCCGGATGATTTGAAAGCTATTACAACGGTGACTCAAATGGCTCGATCGGTGAATCCAATTTCAAATTATTCGGATATTTGCCAGACAATTTACTTACTAACAAAAGGGCAAAACAAAGAAGCACGTAGTTTGCTTGAAAAAACCTTGGATAATCCGGCTGATGAAAAGTTTAGTCTAGGAGCATTTTTATATTTAATTAAGGCTGAAATTCTTGAGTCCGAAATCAACTCCCTATATGCCGCTGCTTATTATGAACAGGCTTCGAAATTGTGGCCGGCTTGGGCCACCGCAAGATTTGGTTTAGCGCGGATGTATTTTAAGCAGGGAAAGTATGCAGAGGCTTTGGATCAATACACAGAAATTTACAAATTGAATAAGGCATCAAGAGCGGCGCTCTTTGGTTTGGCCTTAGTTGAACTTAAAACCTCAAGAAATATTGACAAAGCACAAAGTTATTTTGCCAGTGGTTTTGCATTAACCCAAAAATTGCCAAAAGATTTTTTAACTGAGGCCGTGATTGCTTATGTACAAATTTTAATTGATAAAAATGAAAAAGTGCGAGCGCTTGCGATAGCACAAGAAGGATACCGAGCCAACCCTGGTCATCGTGAATTAAAGGGGATGGTGATTACTTTAGGCGGCGATGATCGGGTTGAAGATGCCTTATCTGAAGTTATATTAACGGGGGATCAATTTGCCAGAGCTGGCGACCATATGGCCGCGCAGGCACAGTACAAGGCGGCATTTGAAATAGATTCTAAAAATGCGCTTGCGGCATTGAAGGCTGCAAAAAGTTTATGGCAAATCAACCAAACACGAGAGGCCATTGCGTGGCTTGATAAAAGCATAAATGCCGATCCTAAGATGCTACAATCCTATGTTCTTAAGGCGGACTATGAATCGCAAAAATATAATTTTTTAGAAGCGGTAAGAACCTTACAAAAAGCATCCAAATTTTTTCCTCAAAATCATGAAGTTATTAAGGCGCAAGCTATGCTGGAGTTTCGAAAAAACAATATGTCTGGGGCCATTCAATATGGCGAGCGCGCCGTAAAAATCTATAATGCCGATGTTGAGTTGTTATCGCTACTCGCTCAGGCGCACATTTATTATTATTTGAATTCTCCCAGCGTTGGTAAAAATATACAGAAAATAAAAAATGAATCTAAAGAGAAGGCCGAGCGTTACGCGGGTCGCGCGATTGAGCTGGAACCGAGCTGGCCAGAGGCACAAATAACATTTTCAAAAGTGCTTTCCGGAGTTTATGGTCCGATTAAAGGCGAAGCCTACTTAAAGTCTAAAATTAAAGAGTATCCCTATACGTCAGAATATCGTGTGGCACTCGCCGAGTTTTACAGAGAGAATGAAAAGTATTCTGATGCGGCTGAGATTTACGAAGAAGTGGTTGCGATTGAGCCAAAAAACAAAAAAATTAATTTTGGCCTGGCTGAAACTTACCGTATTTTGAATAAGCCAATACAAGCCCAATTTTATTATAACCAAACGTCCCTACTTGATCCCAGTGATGTTGAACCCATGGTGGCCAATGCGAAGCTTTTATTAGAAACAGCCTTCGGCAATCAAGTGAAAGCTAAAACTGAACAGGCCTTAGCTAAACTTGTTTTAGCTAAAAAAGTTAATCCTGACTATCCGAAGGTTTCATTTTTAATGGCAAAATGTTATTTAGAGTTAAATGATTACCAAAGTGCCATTGAACTGCTTAAAGAGGAAAAACTGCGCAACCCGAATATCGCAGATTCTTATGTTTTGGCTGCTGAAATTTTTTACAGAAAAAGTCAATTTAAAGAATGCGCCGCCGAGTATGCAACGGCCATTAAGCTCCGTCCATCGATTGCGGAACTCTACGTTAAATCGGCTATTTGCTATCGTCAGAGCGAAGCCCTGGATATCGCGGAGGATATGCTGTCCATTGCGCTTCAAAAAGAGTCCGGCTATGCTGAAATATATCGCGAGCAAGCTTATATTTTTGAAAATAAAAATAACAAATCTGCGGCGATACTTTCTTTTGAAAAATATTTAGAACTATCCCCCAATGCTGCAGATCGTGAAATGATCGAGTCGAAAATAAAAGAGTTGGGCGGATAAGACTATGAAACACTGGAGGTCTTTATGAGTTTTACATATAATTTAAAAAATGCCGCAAGCGGTTTACAGCAAGGGGCAAAAAACGCCTCGATTAGCCTTGGGCAGCGTTTATTGCGCTTTGTTTCGAGCCTGCTTCTGGGGCTAGTGCTCTCTTTGATCATTCAGGAGTTTGCACAAAGTGAAACACTGATGCTTATTTTTTTTACGGCGCTAATAACTATGATTATGTATAGACTTCTTCGTCCGCTCAGGATAATTCACATAGTTGTTTTTGATATGATTTGTATTTTAGTTGCCACCCTGCTGCGTATGTACATAATAATAGCTCCATAACAGAGGAAAATTGTGATTGATCTAAAACTTTTAGAAAAACCCGAACTGGTTGAGGAATATAAAAAAGCCTTAACAAACAGAGGCGCCAGCCCTGATATTTTTAACCGTGCCGTAGATTTAGCCCAACACCGCAAAACCTTTTTAACAAAGGCTGAAACCGAAAAAGCCCGCCTAAATAAATTAAGCGCTGAAATAGGTAATCTTAAGCGCAATGGCCAAGATGCCAGCGAACTTATGCAGGAAGTTGAAAGAATCAAACAACAATTTAAAATTTCAGAAGAAGACGCTGTCAGGGTCGAGACTGAGCTGCATAGTTTGTTATTGGTTATTCCGAATAAGCCTCACAGCTCAGTTCCGGTAGGCCCTACTGAAAAAGAAAATAAAATTGTGCAATCCATCGGCGCGGCACCAAAATTCAGTTTTAAAGCCAAAGAACATTTTGATATCGGTGAAAAATTAAATATCATTGATTTTGATCGCGCCGCAAAAACCACAGGCGCACGTTTTGGTTTTTTAAAAGGCGCCGCTGCGCAAATGGAAAGGGCTCTTATACAGTTGATGATGGATGTTCATTCAACTCAGCATGCTTACACTGAAATGATTCCGCCCTTTATTGTGAATAGCAAAAGTTTGACTGGCACAGGGCAGTTTCCGAAATTCAAAGAAGATGTTTTTCACTTAGAAAATACCGATTATTATTTGATCCCCACAGCAGAAGTTCCGGTTACTAATTATTTTGCGGATGAAACATTAAGTGAAGCCGATCTGCCAAAATCTTTTTGTGCTTACTCTCCGTGTTTTCGTTCAGAAGCGGGCAGCCACGGTAAAGACACCAAAGGATTAATTCGCCAGCATCAATTTAATAAGGTTGAACTGATGACTTTTTGTCATCCGAATTTATCTTACGAAGTTCACGAGCAGCTGACGTCTCATGCTGAAAAAATATTATCAATGCTGGAATTGCCTTACAGAAAAATGTTGCTTTGTACCGGCGATATGGGCTTTGGGTCCACTAAAACTTATGATTTAGAAGTTTGGCTTCCGGGACAAAATACGTATCGGGAAATCAGTTCATGTTCTAACTTTGAAGATTTTCAAGCTCGTCGCGCCAATATTCGCTTTAAGCCTAAAGACGGCGGCAAGCCTCAGTTTGTTCATACATTGAATGGCAGCGGTCTAGCAGTGGGGCGCACGGTAGTGGCTATTTTAGAGAATTATCAGCGCGAAGATGGCTCGGTTGTTATTCCAAAAGCTTTACAAAGTTACATGGGAAATAAGACAGAAATCAGATAAGCCTGCATTTTTTTAAGGCTGAATTGCACCCCAAGAGCGCGGCGCAGCAAGCGATAGTGTATTACAAAACTCGTTGAATCAACAGCTGAACTCCTATAGAACTAACTACGGAAAGTTGGTAGAGCGGTTGAATACACCAGTCTTGAAATCTGGCAGC
>JBBTEQ010000168.1:0-9845 GCA_038042235.1 Bdellovibrionota bacterium
TATCTGTTTATGAACAGCGGTCAGCATATGTTGCGTGGCTGGTAGATCACTGGTTTTTAAAATAGGTGCTTTTGATTTAATTTTAGTAGCTTTAGATTTAGCATTGGACTTAATTTTTGATCTCATTGATGCCGCTTTTTTCTTAGCCAAAACAACCCCCAAAGTGGTGCAAAACTTATAGCTAATACCATAAAATAAGTCAATTTATCTGTTATAATATATGTTGTGATCCTTTATGCCATAGTTACGCCTAGGGATTTCAGCTATTTGGGGATTGTTGCTGGGGGTATTACTTGAAAATAGTTTAAAAATAAATTTTTAAACTATTGGCACGAATTTTAAACTAACAAGGTTGATTCATATTGAGAAATTGTTATATTGTTGTTAATTTTTTGAACGTCTCACGTTGATAACATTAAATAATTTGCTTGGATTAAGTCGATATTATTTAAATCGTTCGTCCCAGCGAAATTAAAAACGGATCTGCTTTTTGTTTTTCAGAAAAATCAGATTTAGATGAAGTGCCCAGCCATTTATTTTCTATTAATATTTGGCCAATGGCTCCACCCAAGGTATTACCTGGACCAAGTAAAATTAATTTATCTGGGCAGAATTCTTTCAGCGCAACACTGACGGCTTTAGTAAAGTCATAGGGCTGTAAAACTTGATGATCAAAAGTATAATTGTAAAGATCCTGCAAATCAGTTGCGTAGTCTTGCCAAATATGGCCGCGTCCATCAATCAGCGGAAGATTGGGCCGCTGAAATAAATTGAGGGCTAAGGTATCAAAGGCTTTTAATGAGGTTTCTTTTAACAGTGGAGTATGAAAGGCGGCATGATTGATAAGTTGAAATGGATAATTTTCTATTT
The DNA here is from genome assembly GCA_038042235.1 of Bdellovibrionota bacterium. Classification (GTDB taxonomy): domain Bacteria; phylum Bdellovibrionota; class Bdellovibrionia; order Bdellovibrionales; family Bdellovibrionaceae; genus Pseudobdellovibrio. The sequence goes on from JBBTEQ010000168.1 coordinate 871, forward strand.
TAGGAAGTTTTTTGAGTAAGATATCTAAAGCGCTTTGATTGCCACCAATCACAATGTAACCACCTAAGTAGATCGAAATGTGGGCCTCACAGCCTTCAAGCTGATTGATTGCTGCTATTTCTTTTTTAATGAGTTGTTTTTGCGAGGCTATTTGTTTCCAGTTTTCATCTATGATCGGGTAAATAATTTGGCCACCGATGATTTTGTCTTTCATCATTGAGCCCATGGTGTTGATCACTTCAAAAGCGGCATGAACATCTAAAGCTCCGGCTACTGCTAAAGCAATGTACCAACCCATCGAGTTACCGGTGACGGCTACGATGTCGTATTTATTTTGGTCCAGTGAAAGAAAATCGGCGTAACTGCAGGCGTAAATCAAGGCGGAAGCGTTTTCACCCTTTGTATGAAGCTGGGGTTTAAAGACGGGCTCATCATCTAATGAGGTCAGGGTCGGCATACCAAGTGCTGCGCGTTTTTCATCGAGGACATTAATAAATTCGCTATGTTTTGGTCTGAATTTTTTAAGATAACCTAGAGTTTCTTTGGTGTAAGTTCCGCGGCCGGGACAAATAACCACGACGCGTTCTTTTTTTGTGTTACTCATAGTGGCTGCTTTCCTAACATTTCAAGACAGGTGTCGATGATTTCATTTTTAGAAGGTAAACCAGCAGCTGCAGCTACTCCCAAGGTGATAAAACAATCATGGGCGGCAATCACTTTAATTTGTGGCAGCGGTAGTTTTAGCATTGTCATATGCTCGACCATCATCGTAACTAGTGCTTCACTCAGTGATCCGGTTTTACGGCACTCATCAATGATTAAAACTTTTTTATCGTTTTTGAGTTCCTTAACTAAGGCCACTTTATCTAGAGGCGCAATCCAGCGGAGATCAATTAATTTACAATTAATGTTGTAATTGTCTTTAAGAATTTTCGAAGCCTGCTTCGCAAAATAAAAACCATTTCCATAGGTTAGCAGTGTAACATCACTTGTTTTCTCACCACTTACACCACTTGTTACGCCAAACTGCCCGATAGCAATTTCTTCGCTGGTGTCTTCAGGGTAAGCAAAACTCCAGCCTTTATCATCGAGCTCGTGCAAGTCTTTGGTCATGTAAAGAGCGATGGGTTCAACAAATACCACAACGCGGCCTTTTTCAAAAGCTTCGCGCACACAGGCTCTCATCATTTTTACCGCATCGGCACCATTCGAGGGAACGGCAATAATAACTCCAGGGATATCTCTGAAAACGGCCAATGAGTTGTCGTTATGAAAATGTCCGCCAAAACCTTTTTGGTAGGGAAGCCCCGCCACTCGTAAAACCATGGGGTTCGTAAACTGCCCTTGAGAGAAAAATGGCAGAGTTGCAGCTTCGCCGCGTATTTGATCTTCGGCATTGTGAACATAAGCTAAGAACTGAATTTCCGGAATTGGTAAAAAACCATTCTGAGCCGTACCTAGCGCCACACCTAAAATAGATTGCTCATCTAACAGAGAATTAAAAACACGTTTTGAGCCGAATTTATTAAACAGACCATCGGTCACATTATAAACGCCGCCCTTTTGCGCCACGTCCTCACCAAAAACCAAAGCATTGGGATAACGAAGCAGAATATCAGTCAGGCCGTAATTAATTAATTTAGCCATGTGTTGCGGCGTTTTGAATTTTGCATACTCGCGGCCAAAAGTTTTTTCACGCAGGTCTGGGTTAACAACTGGCGGTGCAGTTTTGGTTTGCTGAGAGGCGGTCAGCGATGCGCTGATTTCCTCAGCTTTAAGTAATTTCGGGCGGGTGATTGTATAATCTCCGATGTATTTAACTCGGGCGCGCACGCGTTCGTACATATTTAGTATTTCTTCACTGGAGAGGATATTATTTTCTATTAAAATACGCGCTGAATGTAAAAGCGGATCATTAAACTCCAGGGCCTCTATTTTTTCTAAAGTAGAGTAAGCAAATTCCATATCCGAACCCGCATGCCCTAAAAGTCTGACTGTTTGCAGATGCAAAAATGCTGGTTTTCGATGGGTTCGCACATAGTCTTCGACCTGTTTTGTTTTTAAATAAGTATCAATTAAATTGAGGCCATCGGCTTTGATATAAAGTAAGGCCGGTCTGTTTGAAAAATTATTTTGAATCCAATTCGGCGGAGTTGAAACCGAAATTCCAATACCATTATCTTCACAAACAAAGGCAATAGGCATTTTTACATTTTGATAAGCGGTCCACGACGCTGCATTGATGGCCCCTAATGCGGTTGAGTGATTGGCCGAGGCATCTCCGAAATTACACAAAACCACGCTGTCTCTTTTCATCAGCGAATCTTGGATACCCAGGTCTGCAGCCCGCGCAATTGAAAGCGCTGCGCCCATAGCTTTTGGCAGGTGAGACGCAATCGTGCTGGTTTGTGGCGGAACTAATAAGGGAAAACTTCCCCAGACTTTGTGGCGGCCTCCGGCGATGGGGTCTTCGCTCGAAGCAACAAAAGATAACATCGTGTCATAAATGGGTGTTGAGCCCGGCAGTTGTTTAGATCTCTGAATCATCAAGGCACCGCTGCGATAGTGCAAAAAAGCCATATCATCCAGACGAAAAACCTGACCTAAAACAGCATTTCCTTCATGTCCGGAACTGCCGATGGTGTAAAAACATTGATTGCTGTTTTTTAGAATACGGGCGCGCAGGTCTAAATGACGACTGACTACTTGGCTCTCAAAAAGATCTATTAATAAAGCCGGTGTTAAGGCGCTTTCTGTCAAAGTGGCGTGAGTTCGTGCAGACGGAAGTTCTCCACTGCTTACGCGTGCGCTGAAGTTTTGATCGACGATCTCGGCTCTGTTGTACATAATATAAAATAGTAGCTGTTTGCCTTGCATGAGGCTAGAGCATTTGTTAAATTATTTATCACGTTATTATTAAGGAGATATCATATGGCTGCTTACGAATCGCTCAATTATATGGATGAAGATTCATTATTTGCCGAAGACGAGTTAATGGTTCGAAATACAGTAAGATCTTTTGTTACCGAAGAGGTCATGCCGGTTTTACAAGAAGCCAATCGTAAAGAAGAATTCCCTAAACATTTGATTCCGCGTTTTGCCGCAATGGGTTTATTGGGTTCAACTATTCAGGGCTATGATTGCCCGGGACTTAGTCACACTTCCTATGGATTATTAATGCAAGAGCTTGAGCGCGCGGATTCTGGAATCAGATCTTTCTGCTCCGTGCAGGGTGCGCTGGTGATGTATCCGATTTTTGCCTATGGATCTGAAGCCCAAAGAAAAAAATATTTACCCAAACTAGCCAGCGCTGAACTTATTGGTTGTTTTGGTCTGACTGAGCCTGATGCGGGCTCTAACCCAGGCGGTATGTTAACTCGCGCTGAAAAAGTTCCCGGCGGTTACAAACTTAACGGTAATAAAATGTGGATCACCAACGGAAGCGTGGCCGATATTGCCATCGTCTGGGCAAGACTTGACGGCGTGGTTCGCGGCTTCATTGTTGAAAAAGGAATGGACGGATTTTCAACTTCTCTGATGAAGGGTAAATTTTCGTTAAGAGTTAGTGTGACTTCTGAATTACATTTACAAAATTGCGTTGTTCCAGCAGAAAATATTTTGCCAAACGGTGAGGGATTAAAAGCTCCCTTAGGTTGTTTGACTCAGGCCAGGTACGGTATTGCTTGGGGAGTGGTTGGGGCAGCTAACGCCTGCTATCATGAGGCTTTGAATTATGCAAAAGCGCGTACTATTTTTGATGGCAAACCATTAGCGGCCTACCAATTAGCCCAGGCGAAACTTGCTAAAATGGTGCAGGAAATCACCAAAGCTCAGTTGCTTTCGATACAGCTTGGAAAATTAAAAGAATCAGGTCGCTTGCAGCCACATCATGTGTCGCTCGCGAAAATGAACAATTGTCGTATGGCTTTAGATGTGGCTAGGGAAGCCCGCGATATGCTGGGCGCTAATGGTATCATCGATGAATATCCGGTTATTCGCCACATGATCAATCTTGAAACTGTCAATACTTACGAAGGCACTGAAGACATTCATCGCCTTGTGGTAGGGCAGCAAATTACTGGATTTCCTGCGTATCGATAACGACAAGTCTATAGCTGTATATTAACGTTTTTTAACTTTATAATTTTTGGTGACTGATTTTTTATTCAGCTTGAGTGAGGTTTAATTGCCGTTTGACTGTCCTCAGTAACTCAGTGTACATTGTACACTGAGTTACTGAGGCTGTAGAAGAAGGTCAAAAATATGGACTTAAATATAAATTACAGAGAAATAATAAATGCTGAGTTTGTTAAAAGAAGAAAATCAACCTCATTTTATTCACTCAGAAAATTTGCCGTCGATCTCGGGCTTAAGCCAATGCATTTGAGTTATATATTAAGAGGAAAAAGAGGCTTGTCAAAAGACAATGCATTACAGGTGGCGAGTGCCCTAGGTTTAAAATCGTTTGAACTGCAGAGCTTCAGGTTTTTGGTATCCGCGCAAAGCGGGCGTTCCATGCTAGAAAGAAGTTTAGCTAAGCAGTGGCTTAAAAATAACTCTATGAAGAATAAAAATACCAAAAAATAGTATTGAATTTGAATAATTAGTGACTGTTTCTAGCCATCCAGGCTAGGTACATTGCAATGCACATCGGAAAAAAGAAACCTTGGTACTTAAACTGCGAAAAAACCAGCGCGCCGACAGCCGAACCTAATGTAAAAGAAACTATGGTGGCTATTTTTAAATAATTAGATCGTCGTTCTTGTTTTTTTTCGTCAGGGTTGAGATTATGAATTTCGGCTCTGACAAGTCCAAGACCTAAATCTGTGGTGATTCCAGTTAAGTGAGTGGTTCTGATCGTGGCGCCCGAAGCTGAACTGATAGCAGCATTCTGCAAACCGCAAGCGCCGCATAGGCATGCCAGCAATAAGAAATCGTATTTGATATTGGCAGTTTCTCCAAACGCACCAAAAAGATTATAAGTTCCGCCGATTGCAACAAAACCGATTAATAGGGCAACAAGTCCCATAACGGGGGCATATTTTTGCCCGTGAACTTTTGCCGTACGATTTCTTTCTGTTAAAAAGGCGGACAGCATTACGCCCATTAGAAAAAAAAGTGGTATAGTTACGGCGCCTAGAGCTTCAAGCCAAGCACCTTCTTCAAGAGAGATTCCCGCTAATGTGGCAAAGCCTGTCACGTGAGAAACAAAACGGTGACAGGATAAATACCCTCCAGTATTGATATTTCCGGCAAGAAAACTTAAAAGAAACCAGTCAAAGTAGGTTTTGCTGCTAACTTGCTCATTAAATCGATGACTAAACATGAAATCAAAAAAACTTTTTGTTAGTAGTACGTAGTTTTTCAGAAAGGGTCTTCATCGTGATGCGGACCCACTCTGGCAAAGTTTCAAGCTGCTTTTCAAGCTGTTGATAGGGTAGCACCACCACGCTTGAGTCAACTTTAGCGCGAGCGCCAGCACTTCGTAGTTTTTTGTCAAACAAACCCATTTCACCAATAAGGTTTCCGGGGCTGGCTAAGGAGACTTCTTTTTCAATCTCGCCATCTTTGACAAAAATACTAAATTGCCCTGAACGAACGATGTACATGGCATCCGGATAATCGCCCTCTTCAAACAACAAATGATCTTTTTTTATAACATTAAATCCAGACATTTTTTTTATTTCCTATGGGGTTTTATTATCACTTAAAATTTTATTGTTAGCTTCTCTGATTTTTTCAGAGAGTTTTTTTAGAACGGCCTGAACCCATTCGGGCATTTGTACCAGTTCATCTTCTAGTTTTTTATAAGGAAGCTGTACAAGTACCGAATCTATAATGGCTTTGGCACCGGCACTTCGTAGTTTTTTATCAAATAAGGGCATTTCACCTATCAATTGCCCTGTGCTTGCCGTATCTATTTCTTTCTGGCTGATGCCGTCAGTTATCAACAAGCTGATTTTTCCTGTTTTAACAATAAACATCGCATCCGCGACATCGCCTTGTTTAAATAAAAACTCACCTTGTCTTACATAAGTTACTGAGGCCATTTAGGAGTTATTTTAGCTATAAAAGGCGCGTTTTGTCATATGCTCAAAATAAAACCATAGCCCAAGGTCTGCCATGTAGGATTTATACAAGCTCTTAACAAGCACTTGTCTTTCGCAGGCGCTTAGAAAATAATAGATCAATATGAAATATTGTAAGGGTTTATATGCAAAATAAAGATTTTTTCCAAGAAGAAGCCACTATCTCCAACACCTTTCAATCGGACACTCTACTTAAAGATTATATTAATAAAGTAATTCCAGATACTTACAAAAAAGAAGTGATAGCTGACTTAAACTCTGTCGGAGAAAAAGCCAGCGGCGAGTGGTTCAAGTGGTCTCAAATCGCTGAAAATATTAAGCCCGTACTTACGCAATATGATTCTCAAGGTAGACGAATTGATCACATCGAAACAAGCAGGGAGTGGAAAAACCTTGAAGCCGCAGCCAGCAGCGAAGGTATTGTTGCCACCGCTTACGAGCGTAAACATCAGGAGTTTTCGCGCATTTATCAAATGGCCAAGTTATATCTTTACTCCCCCTCAAGTGCATTTGTTGGCTGTCCCTTAGCCATGACCGATGGCGCAGCCAGAGCCATTGAATTACACGGCGATGATCATCTAAAAGCCACGGCCCTTAAACATTTAACTTCGCGCGACCCAAAAACTTTCTGGACTGCAGGCCAATGGATGACTGAAAAAACCGGTGGTTCAGATGTTAGCGGCACCAGTACGGTAGCAAAATCTATTGGTGGCAATCAGTACGAACTTTCAGGAACTAAATGGTTTACTTCGGCTACAACTTCGCCCATGGCACTAACCCTGGCAAGAATCGAAGGGGACTCTAACGTAAAAAGTGGTCTTTCACTTTTTTATCTTGAAGTACCCAACAACAAAATTGAAGTTCACAGACTAAAAGGTAAATTAGGAACCGATGCCTTGCCAACTGCAGAACTCAGTTTGTATGGAACCAAAGCCACATTGATGGGTGGTCCTAATGAAGGCGTTAAGCGTATCGCCAGCGTACTCAATGTCACTCGCATTTACAGCGCCATCGGAGCCCTAGCCCATATGCGTAGATGCATTGATCTAGCCACTAATTACGCCACTAAGCGTAAGGCTTTTGGTGATTATCTGATTAATATGCCTCTGCATAAAAAAACTTTGCAAGATTTAGAAATCGAATTTGCCAAGTGCTTTAAGCTTACTTTTTTGGTCATTGAGCTTTTAGGGAAAGAAGAAACCAATAAGGCCACTGACACCGAGAAAAAATTATTAAGAGCCCTAACTCCCATTGTAAAACTTTATACAGCAAAAAAATGCGTGGTTATAGCCAGTGAGTGTTTAGAGTGCTTTGGTGGCGCAGGTTATATTGAGAACACAGGCATTGCGCGGCTCTACCGAGATGCTCAGGTCTTTGCAATCTGGGAAGGCACCACTAACATTTTAGCCTTGATTTTTTAAGAGCTTGCGAAAAAGAAGGCGCCCTTACAACCATTATAGAGCAATTTAAAATCGATGAACTTAAAGATGAAAAATACCGAAAAATCGAAAACGCCCGCGAGTTGGTTTTTGCAGTAGCCTCTGGTGTGATACGTTCACTGCAGTGAGAATTTTAGTTCTTATTGTTAGTGTTATCATAAGTGTTATTTTAAGTGCTTGTGCATTAATTAATAAAAATTCCAATTTGAAGTTTAATGTCGATTATCCACTTTACAGCTCTGACGGCGAAAAATTTAACTTTAATGAAGTGGCGAAAGCCCTAGATAAAACTTTCGCAGTTGGCCTTCCGGTGCTCTTGTTTATTCATGGGCGGGGAGATGAACCTCAAAAAAGCTTAACCGGTAGTTTTTTTGTAGAAGGCCAGGCCGTTAAAAAACTAGAAGAACAATATAAAATAAAAGTTTTGATGTTCAACTGGAACTCCAAGGCGGCCTCTCTCTATGACAGAAGCGCGCCGCTTTCGCAAATGAGTCAGGCTGCAGACTCACTAAAAAAAGTTTTAATTGAGCTTGAAAGTTATTTTCTAAACAATATAAACAAAAATAAAAAAATCGCCTTACTGGTGCACAGTATGGGCTCCATTGTTCTGCAAACCTATTTGAAAAAAAACTCATGGCCGCCAAAAAGTAAAGGGCCCCTGTTCTCACAAATTATTTTAACTAGCCCCGATGTAGCTAACACCAATCACGCAGATTGGCTCAGCAAAATCAGCGAAGTCGAAAATGTTTATATCAGCATCAATAAAAACGATGACATACTTGAAAAATCAACCGACAGCCGTCAAGACTCAGAAAAAGCCTTGGGATTACGCCCCGAGCAACCTTACTCGCCAAAAACTACATATCTAGATTTAACCGGCTTAGGGGATACTTTGGGTAAATCTACGGGGGCTCACGAAGTTTTTAATAAAGAAAAAATGAAAAATCAGCTGCATTTGTGCCAAATTTTTAATCAACTCTTAACTAGCAAAAAGCCGGATTTTGAAAGCACGACGACACAGACTAACCAAAGTAATTATTTAAAAATAAAATTTAACGTTTCAAAAACCCAAGAATGTTTTAACTTCTAATATGCTAAATTTATCTTTTTCTTCAATTCTGGCGGGTTTAATTTTTGGGGTCATAGGTTTATGGATGCTTCGCCAGGGTAAACTTAAAGGCGATTTGCGAATTGTGGTAATCGGGGTGCTTTTAATGGCTTATGGTTATTTTACGCCCAATCCGTGGTTCGATTGGGGAGTGGGTGGCGTTCTTTGCTATACCGCTTACCATATTTGGAACTAAATAAAGCAATTTTTCGAATACGCGTGACAAGTTAGAACCAAGGGCATAGGTTGGCAGAACAAATATCTGTCGCGGGGTGGAGCAGCCCGGTAGCTCGTCGGGCTCATAACCCGAAGGTCGTAGGTTCAAATCCTGCCCCCGCA
>JBBTEQ010000169.1:0-12015 GCA_038042235.1 Bdellovibrionota bacterium
GTCCCGGTACTAAATGCTGAGCAAATGAAGAATAGGCAACTACAGCTATAACTAAAAATACGGATAATTGTTTCATATTTTACCTCTTTGTTAAGCACGAATATACCAGAACTGAAGAAAACAAAAAGATGTCAGAATTTTTGACAGTAAGAATTACCGCGTTAAGATTTCATGAGATGAACTCTTACCCCACTAAATGTCACTTCGCAAAACAATTGATCAGTCTTTTTCCTGATCTCCAATTAAATCAACTTACAGTCTGGCATAGGCTTCGCAGACTAGATTGAATCGGAGGCTTTATGACAAAATTCAATATCCTGACACTATTATTTGCTGCCCAACTCCTTGGTTGCGGCCAAGCTAAAGTCATGCTGGATGATACAATTTCCGCTATTGCAGATGGCAACTTAACAAAGGTTCAAAAACAGTTAACAGGAACAGCGCTTGAGCAAATAAAAACTCCGCAAGATCTGGTATTTTGGACAGAAATTGTTAAAAAAACACGTCGTCTTGAGTTTTCAGTAGATAGTCTTCATCGTTATATTAACGGTAAAGTTTTAGGAACTGCCTATGGTGCCTTTGAAATCAGAGATTCCGAAATTATCTATGTACAATTTAAATTAGAATGCGATGAACTCGTATCTATCTCAAGCGATCATGCATTTCCTAACGATTGTAAAATTTCTGAATTTGGAAAACCTATTGTGGTGGCCACCTCGTTTGAAAAAATTCAAATTTTGCTTTATGCTTACAGCTGCGCTAGCCCGCACTATCAGAAGCTAATGTACGATTTGCTAAATAAAAACAAGAGTATCAGTGTCAAATCCCCGGCATTTCCTGATGGCCCACGGGCTATCGACGTTATCGAAACACGCATGCCCAACGAAAGTGGCTCTGCGTATTGTAAGGATTCTTATCGCCTTTATCGCGATAAATAAAACTGCTACTTAACTATCTTGCCATTATTTATACGAACTACGTGCTGAGCTAAAAATTCGACATCTTCTTTATCATGCGTAACTAAATAAACGGGGATGTCGAGCTGACCTACAACTTTCTTAAGCATTTGGCGGGCTTCAAAACGCAAATCTGCATCCAGCGCTGAAAAGGGTTCGTCCAAAAGCAATATTCGCGGGTTTGAAACTAAAGCGCGTAATAGCGCCACCCTTTGTTTTTCACCGCCTGATAATTTATCGGCCAAGGTTCCCCAGCACGAATCTAGATTTAATACTTTCTTAAATTGCTCCAGTTGTTTTTTGTTCTCGTCATAGTTTTTCTCTGAACTCCTGGCTTTTAAAATCAATAGGATATTATCTTCAGCCGTCAAATGCGGAAATAAATCATAACTTTGAAATACAACGCCGAGGCGTCTTTCACTTATGCTCAGCTCGCTTAAAATTTCTCCTTTGTAGGTCCACCGCCAATTTTTAGGCTGATGCAGACCAATCAAAGTTTGTAAAAAAGTAGTTTTTCCAGAGCCGGAGCTACCGACAATAGCTGTAACTCCTTTATCTGGCAAAATGAGCTCTGGAATATCCAGTTCAAACTGATCGAATTTAATATATAAATTTTTTATAGACGACATAGACCACCTTTAAAATTAAATAGACCATTACTACGGCCACCAGCCAGTAAACTAATATGTAAAGACTCATTAAATAGGACAATGGCAACCGATAACTACTTAAAAAACTTTCTGTAAGCAGACCCAGTGTTTTGGTTTGCACGCCAAGCGAGCGTAAAATGGCGTACTCGCTGATAAACCAGACTATCATAAATGAAAGCCACAACCACAACTGCCTAGAAATCTGTTTAAAAATAATTTCGAATATAATCGTTACTTTTGACAAACCATAAATTTGCGCAATTGAAATTTGTGATTGCAAGCCTTCAATGGCTTTTTGTAAAAATAATTTAAAGAGTGCCGGGAAAAATAAAATACTTACGGCCAGTATAATTTTAATTATGTCATAGTTTTTATCAACTGGCAGAGCTAAATAAAATGAAAATCCAACGAGCACAGTGGAAACCGAAATCAGATTAATCGCCAAACTGAAGCGCCCATTTTTTAAAAAATCAATGAGCCATAAAAATAACATTAGAAAATTTAAGATTAAATAAATCAGCAGGGCACGTGTGGTAAATAATGTAGCCGCTAACAACTCTTGTGCATATTGAAAAATAAAATCAACATGACTAAGCGATTTAACTACGCCGACCACATAACCACCTAAATAAATAAACAGATAGACGATTATTAGTGCACTCCCCGTGTAAGATTTTAAATACTTGCCGCTACTAAAAGTCTCCACCTTGTTTTTTTTGTTTCTAAGTACATAAAAACTTAAGAAAAAAATTAATAGTGTTTGAAATACACAAAGTGTAAAAGCAGAGGACCAATTCTGCTCGACGAAAATTTTTTCATATATCAAAACTTCTAAATTAGCGCCCTTACCACCACCTACCAACAAGGGAATCGAAAAGCTTGAAAAACATAATATAAAGACTATAAAAAAATTCGTAATAATGTCTGAACGAAGCAAAGGAAAGAAAACTTTTCTATAAAAATTAACTCTACCTAACGAGTAAACCTCACTGATAACCGCCAGATTTCCCAATTTTTCACGTATAGCCGAATAAGTCAAAATCGCAGCAAACCCCAAGTTAACCAGAACTAATAAAAATACAATGCCACCTGTACCCATCGGAAATGGATTTAAAAGCGAAAAAGCTATTAGCACTGAAAAAAGCGCCGGAAAAATCACCGGAATAATGAGTAGACGAATGAGCAGAGCTTGAATTTTGTCTGGCAATAAAAGCAGACCCTGGCTCATCGGAATACTTAAGGACACTGTAATAGCCGCAGTTGCGGCTGATTGTACAATCGAGTTCTTCAGCACCCAGAAAAGCTGACTGAAATCCACAACAAATGAAAAATCATAGTAATTTAAAAATATAATGTAGGGGATTAAAAAATAAAACAGTAAACTTAACTTAAGTGCGCCAGAGCCCAAAACGGATTTGAAATTAAGTTCCTTCATTCTTGCGGATTTCTGTCCAAACATTTATCCATTTTTCTATTTTATTCTGTTCATAAAACTTAATCGGGCGCGTTTTATAAATCTTGATGGCGTCAAATGGAGTGGCCTCTTTTACGTGCTCGATTACTGGTAGCATATAATTCTTAGACATAATAATTTTCTGAGCTTCGGCCGAAAGCAAAAAGTTAACAAACATTTCTGCGGCCTCGCAGTTTTTACAAGTCGAGGGAATACCTGCAAACTCTACCTGCATCGGCAAAGCCTCTTGTGTTTCGATACTCAAATACTGGTCATCTTTTTCCTCAAGCAAGTGGTAGATTGGAGACGTTACATAAGAAAACACAAAGTCAGCTTGATTGTTTTTGAATAAGCCGTAAGAAGCCGACCAACTTGGAGAAAAACTATGCGCCTGTCTCGCCATCTGCTTCAGATATCGAAGGGCTTCTTCAGGAGAATAAGACTCAAATACCCAAACTAAAAACTGCAATCCCGGAGAACTGGTTCTGGGATCTTGCAATGCAATTTTTCCCTGGAGTTCAGGATTCAATAAATCCTTTAACGAGTTTATATTATTTTTTTCGTCCCTTCGAGCAATAAAAGACATCGGCGCCCAATCATATGGCACAAACGCTTTTTCTGATGCCACCGGCTTAACATTATTCACAAAATTAATTGTCGTGCTGCGCTCAATGTCCCGCCATTTAATTTTATTGGCGACACGAACCATATCAAACTGATCGATACCCAGAATCACATCTGCAAGTGAGCTTTCATTTTCAAAATTAATCTTTTGAATTGTCATCGCCATATCCGATATCTCGATGAACTCCACTTTGAAAATATTTTGCTTTTCAAAAATTTCTTTTAATATAGGTCCAGGGCCCCATTTAGCCACAAATGAAGATGAGGCGTAAACATGAACTTTTTTATCTTCGATATTTTTTGTTTGATCGTCTCTGTAATAGTACAGAGACAACAACAAAGAAAAAATGAGCCCAACAAAAATTATAAAATGTTTCAAACTGTTACCACCACAAGCCACGACGACGCTTGTAAAAATAATAATCTAAACCCAAACAACGTCCGGCCCCAACCCAGGCGAGCATAATGTGACATGATATAAGTAATTTAAAAAAAATCTCGCTATCAATCGGGTAAATGGCCAGATAGTTCAAACACAAGAGCACCGCCAATATTGATACTGGGCGCACAACATAACCGATGATGTAGGATACACCCACGGCTAATTGCAATCCGATAATTGTAAAGGCAAAGACCTGCCAGTGTGGAATAATTTGTTCACTCAATAGTAAACTGTACCATGCCGGAATCTGAGGCTTATTCAATGCTTCTACAAAAATATCGGAATATCCCCCAACTCCGATAATAAATCGCTTCCAATCTTTAAAAACCAGATCAAGATAGAAATATCCCAAAAAAATTCTCAAAAAAGACATGGGTAACAAATGACCGACGTATTTTATACTTTCAAAATAAGCTTGTAGCATGTACTTACCCCAATTGATAAAGGTTACCTAAACTCCCAGCCTAGGACAAGCATCCTGAAGAAAACAGGTCTGACACTTTGGGCTTCGCGCTACACAAACGGCCCTTCCATGCGCTATTAAATAATGCGTCAGCATAATCCAATCCTTCTGCGGGCACATTTTCATAAGTATACTTTCAATTTTAACGGCATCCTTGATTTTAACCCAACCCAGTCTATTAGCTAAACGTGTAACATGGGTATCTACAGCAATTCCTAATGCGATATTATAAGCATTTCCCAAAACCACATTGGCCGTTTTACGTCCAACACCTGGTAGTTCAGTTAACTCTTCCATTGATTTAGGAACAAGATTCTTGTGCTTTTGAGTCAGCAACTCACAGCAGGCTTTGATATTTTTAGCCTTATTCCTAAAAAAACCGGTAGACTTAATAAGTTCTTCAATTTCTTCAACTGAGGCCTCGCTCAAATTTTTTGCATTGGGATATGTTTTAAAAAGCTCTGGTGTAACCTTATTAACTCTTTCGTCAGTACATTGAGCAGATAAAATTGTGGCTATCAATAGCTCAAAAGCATTTGAAAAACTCAGCGCACAGTGGACATAGGGATAGTTTTTTTTTAAGAGCTTAAATGCTAAGTCAAACTCGACCTTAGCCTTGGTTTTCACTGCTTCCATTATCGCCGATGGCTTCAACGGGACAGCCGTCGAGTGCATCTTTACATGCCGCTATTTCATCTGGGGTTTCTGGTTGTTTAGATACAAAAGCATGGCCATCTTCTTCATGCATTGCAAAATTTTTAGGTGCAATTAATACACAAGAATCACAGGCAATACAAGACTGATCCACAAACATCTTGCCGACTTTATTTTCTTTCCATTTTTGTGATATATCAGCCACTAAAACCTCCCGAAGACCACCAAATACAGACTATAGCAAAACTCAGCCTAGTCTATCGTTATATATGTAAAAAACTTCTAGTCTTAAGTCAATTTCATCTGTTCTGGATATATCCTACCGGCACATAAAACAGCTATCATAATATATGGCTGATAAGGCTTTTGGAGGCACTATGCAGGGACCGCGCTCGCCCGAGACACATGAATGGACTCAGGTCGTCGATTTTTTAAATGTTAATTTAAGACAAAACAATAATTGGACTATTGCAAGCGAATACCCGACCGCCTTTGCTGCGAACAATATCCACAATATGAGCATTATTACTGAAGACGAAAAAATAGTCTCACATGCTGTTTTAAAAACCCTGATCGTAAAAACTCCGCACGCCATCTTCAAGGTAGGCGCCATAGGTTCAGTTTTTACCGATCCTGAACATCGTCAAAGAGGCCATAGCCGCAAAAATATCGAATACTGCATGGCATTGGCACAAAAACAAGATTGTGATCTGGTTATTTTATGGACTGACCAGTTTGATTTTTACAGAAAAATGGGTTTCGAACTTGCCGGCTTTGATCATAGCTATTTACTTGAAACCAGTTCACCCATCAAAAATAAAAATTTGCGATTTGTAAGCGGTAATAATGTTGATCCTGCCGCATTACAAAAGCTTTATGCACAACATACAGTTCACGCCATCAGAACCCAGGATGATTTCAAAAATTTTATGAAAATACCCAATTCGAATTTATTTACGGCTTGGGATCAAAATAATCAACTGGTGGCCTATGCTGTTGAAGGCAAAGGGGCAGATCTGATCAACTACGTGCACGAATGGGCCGGCGCTGTTGATCCCCTTCTGGATTTATTTCAATACATTCGTATGCAAAAAAATAATGTTATTACAGTTATGACGCCGGTTCATGCAAAAAACCTAAGAAATAAAATCAGTAACTTTGCTAGCCTATCGCATCAAGGATACTTGGGAATGCTGAAAATCGTCAATAAAACAGCACTGCTTGGTAAAATAAAAAAAGCATTTCGCGAAGAGGGCTTTGATAAAATAGTACTTGAACAGCAAAATGAGCATGTTGTTTTTGGTTTCGGTACTGACCTCTACACTCTGGAAAAAGAGTCGGATCTGATTCAATTATTATTCGGGCCTTTAGATATTAATTCTCTTGATTTCGTCTCTGTTGAATCAAAACAAAAACTATCAACTTTACTTCCCATGCCACTGTGGATTTGGGGTTGGGATTCAATTTGAAATACGCCCCAAAAAAAACTGCTATAACACTGTTTGTTTTCACTTTGATTTTTTTCGGAGCTTCTTGTTTAAAAAAACAGAATCTTGAGGTAGAAAATTTAGGTTCACCCGTTCCACCGGAACAAATAGCAGCTGCTTTGAGTGATGGGTTCGGGGTTATCAACTACAGCGACATCAAAGTGAACGAGCAAAGTAGTATTGTGCTGTCGCAGACGATTCAGGACGGAGCAACTCAAGTACTGGAACAACAAGACGTCACAATTCAAGCCGTTAATAACAATAGCGCCACACTTGAGCTGAATGTTTTGGCTAATACCCTCAAATATTCTGGTGGAAACACCACCCAGAGCACACGTATCTGGAATAAAGTTTTTACCAAATACAGTGGTTATGCATTTTCAATGAATCAGAACGCAGACCAAAATGCACAAACAAACGCAGCCACAGATGCTGAGGAACCAATGTATATGTTTCAGGTGATACAAAACCTGGCCTTGGGCTCATGCTATGACGATGGAAACTATCCCGAAACTTGCCACAATCTTGTAACGTCCGAAATCGACTATAAAGTTCCACCCGGCGCCGCGCATCAACATGCGTGTTTGGATATTTATAATTGTTTTATCAAAGCCAAAAAAATTGAATTTGATCTGATACGAAAATATGATCTCGAATCTGATGGGAAACCAAAAAGAATTCATTATACACTTATTCTGACTCAGCAAACTCCTTTCCTATCGAAAGTATTGCGCTACTGCACCCGTTCGTTGTACGACATACCGGGAGTACCGCAAAAAATTCTGGCTGATTTGTGTTATAATGTTAATAACTACAGCTTCGGCCAATAAAATATGTAAGGATTTAGTATGAAAAAAAAAATCGCCCTTGTTTTTGGTGGACGATCCGCCGAACACGAAGTTTCACTAGCCTCAGCTCTTAATATTTACGATGCACTTGATAAATCACTTTTTGAGCCTATTCTTCTGGGAGTTTCTAAAGAGGGCAGTTGGTATTATTTTTCAGAGGCCGATGTATTTAAAAAATATAAATCCTTAAAGGATTCAGAACTTTCGTCACATCAGGTTGTAAGCCTGCTTTCATATCACGAAAAACCCTATGTTCTGATATTAAAAAACCACGAGAAAATCAGCATCGATTGTGCCTTTCCGATTATTCACGGAACACTCGGCGAAGATGGCACGCTTCAAGGTTACTTTAAAATTTTAAATCTACCATTTGTGGGCTGCGGAGTTTTGAGCAGCTCTATCGGCATGGACAAAGACTATATGAAAAGACTTCTAACCGGAGCCAAAATTCTGAACTCGAACTATATTGTTCTGCATAAAGAAGAAGATCCTTCCTATACCGACATTGTTAAAAAAATCGGGAGTCCGTTTTTTATTAAACCCGCTAATGCGGGATCATCCGTTGGCGTACATAAAATTAAATCAGAAATAGAGTTTCTAAAAAAAATTAATGATTCTTTTTTATATGATCATAAAGTGATTGCTGAAGAATTTATTGAGGGGCGTGAAATTGAATGTTCTGTTATGGGTCTCAACCATCACCCGAAAGCTTCACTACCGGGAGAACTCATAATTCAGCATGAGTTCTACTCCTATGAAGCCAAGTACATTGATGTCGCAGGAGCAAAAATCGTAATACCCGCCAAAGTTTCCGATGCACAGCTTAAAGAAATTCAGGCCCTTGCTGTAAAAACATATAAAGTCTTGGGTTGTGACGGGATGGCTCGTGTTGATTTCTTTTTAAAATCAGATCATACACTTTATGTAAATGAAATTAACTCGCTTCCTGGCTTTACACAAATTTCGATGTATCCAAAGATGTGGCAGGCTTCAGGCTTAGAGTACTCAGAGCTGCTAACGCAATTAATAAATTTGGCATTTGAAAAGCATGCCACTGATAACCAATTAAGACGTAGCTTCTAACATGTCTACTCTATTTCATTTTAAAAAAATATTATTTTTCTTTTTAATACTAACACTTACAAAAGCAATCGCTACACCACAAAGCTCTTTAGAGTGGTTTAACCAAGGTGTTGCTTACTATAATCAAAAACAATTTTCTGCGGCAAAAACATCCTTCAACAATTCTCTAGCCTTAAAAACTAAGCTAACCGATGCAGCTTTGTATTACAGCGCACTGTCTACGTTTAACCTTGAACAGTATGACGAAATACCTCCGTTAATAAGCAAAATTAATAGCACCTCGGTTTTTTATAAAAATGGCCAAGACTTATTGACCGCTCTTAAAAACAACTCAGACTCCAGTTTACAGCAGGCTCTGGCTGCTTATCAGGATTATGATTACGAGTCGTGCCTTGAATTGATTGAAGATTCAATTTTTGTAGACCACCCACAAGGGGCTAAACTTCGCGATTCTTGCAAAGAAGAAATTGAAGACGAAAAACCTGAACCCCTGAATATAGAAGGCGAAGAATCCCAAGAAGTTAAGGAATCAACTCATCAATTTAACTATTACGCCGATCTAAACACCGGCTATACTAATAATTTATATTTAGTCAACACCGCTACCACAAGCCGAGGAACCTACCAAATAGCTGCAGGCGCAGACTACATCATACAAAATACAATTGATTGGGGTCTTGGAGTTAATTATTCATACAACAACGTTGTTGGGTTAGCAAATTCCAGTGATTCGTTAATTAATATCTATATACCACTAACCTACTACCTGACAGATTCAAATCTAGTACTAGAAGCTTATTTAAACTCAACACAGAATAATTCCGCCACCTCTTATCGACAAACAGGAGCCAATGCAATTTACAATTATTATCTATCTAATTTTGTGATTGGCCTAGCTGTAGACGCTTCTGTTAAAAAAGCAATTTTAACCACTTACAACTACGTTAATGGAAATTACACCATTATTAAGGGTGCTTTGGGTTATGCTTTTAACAAAAATAATTTTTCAACTTACATCCAAGCAGCACGAAATAATTCAGAAGACCAGGCTGTAACCGGCGGCAGCATCCCCTATGCCAACAATGAATCTCAAGTTGGTGCTACATTAAGTTTTTGGGTGAGTTCTTCTTCCCGATTTATTGCCAAGGGAGCGTTGACGAGAACAAACTATTTAAACAAACTCTCTGCCAATAATATTTTAAGAATTGATAGTGAAAGTCTTTTCAAGCTTAAATTTGAAGAAGCTCTGAGTAGCAATATTAAACTTTATGTTGAGGGTTCTATTACAGACCATAAATCCAATTATGGCGATTTGGAACTGGCTAATAAAAACTACAAAGAAAATTCACTGACACTTGGTCTTTTTTTCAATAACTGATATGAAAAATCCTGCATTACATGATTTTATTATTCAATACCAAGCCGATGTCTTTCGGTTTTGTTTTTATTTATGTCGCAACGAAGTTTACGCCCAATACTTAGCACAAGAAACCTTTATTAAGGTGCTCGTTAATTTCGATAAAATTAAAGACAATCATAAGGCCTATTTATTTCAAACAGCAAAAAATCTGTTTATTGATAATCAAAGAAAAAATAAATATGAAAAATCCTTTTTATCCGGCCAAATTGAAAGCCAAACGATCAATCCGCCTGACTTAGAGATTTGGCAGACATTATTCAGTCTTGATCAAGACGAACAAGAAATCCTTATTTTAATTGATCGAGAGGGCTTGTCTCTTAATGAGGCAGCTGACGTATTAAAAGTATCCGAAAGTGCGCTCAAATCGCGTTTAATGCGTGCTCGTGAAAATTTTAGAAAAAAATGGAATATTTGAGTCCTTTTTAATTCTCGTTCGTCTTATTGATAATGAAAGATTCAAAAGACCATATAATAGACCAGCTTAAAAATCTCAAAGGCCCTCAGCCAGATCCTTACTTTGCTAGCCGGGTTTTGGCTCATCATCAATATTCTGATGAAAAAAAGAAGGTTTTTGTATGGAAACTTATTTCGGGTCTCTGTTTAACCCTAGGTTCATTTTTTAGCTTTTATTTTTTTCAAAAAAATACCCCTTACAAGTTTGATTATCAAAAAGCCCCAATTCATAAATCGATGATGCTTGTTTTAACAGAGGTTCCTAATGATTACAGAATTGCTTATGTTTCTTTGGAAATCGATGAAGGCATGACTTTTGACATTGCTAATGCGAGTTTGCGTAGTAAAAAAGAAATTACCCTAGCCATTGATAGTGACTCCTTAAAACTAGGCCGCCTGCCTTTCGTTTTTATGGCTGTACTGGCGGGTAAAAAGAATGTAAAAGTTAAATACCTTGATGCTGAATTCGAGGTTGTTAAACATGAGACCTATTATTTAGATTTTTTTGACCTAAACAATACTAACAAAAAACCAAAAAAGGAGATCCAAAATGAAAAAGTTTTTAGTGGCACTTTTAGCCCTAAGCCTATCGCATCTTAATGCTTTTGCAGTTGAAATGGCACCCGCCACAACTGAAGATTCAAAACGATTTGAGTCTGGTGCTGAAAGACACGAGCAAGAAAAAAAAGAAAGAGAAGCCAAACGTGAAGAACGTAAAGCCGAACGCAAAGCTGAGCATGAGAAACGCAAAGAAGAGCGCAGAGCCAAACGCGAAGAACGTAAAAACGAAAGTGAGGCTCAACGTGAAGAACGTAAAGCCTAACGTAAAGCCGAACATGAAAAGCGTAAAGCCGAAGGTGAAGCTAAACGTGCAGAGCGTAAAGCTGAGCATGAAAAGCGCAAGGAAGAACGCAAGAATCGTCGTGAAGACCGACGTGAGGACCGTAAAGAAGATCGTCGTGAAGACCGACGTGAAGATAGCAGCGGTAGACCAAGTGGTGGCGGATCAGGTGGCGACGGACCAGGTACCGGCGGCGGCAACTAAAGTTTAAGCTCACAGTTCCCATTTTGTACTGCATCACAGCACTACAAAATGGGAACATATTCCAAAGTTCTTACACGACTTCCGCCTGTGTCTGTAAATTGCATCTAACTGATTTTCCCCCTCGGTGAATTAGGAGTTTGCAATGAAAGATATCTGCTATTACGAAAATACAAGTTCTGCAAATCAAAAGGCCTACTTAAAACTTCAATGTAATTGCGTCTTATGTGGCACCACACTTGAACTTAGATTCGAAAATACAAGTGAGGGTGTAATAAAAGAAGAGGCCACCTGCCCCCAATGCGAAATCAGAGCCCGCGCCAAAATTCATTCGCTACAATAGCTTTTATGTTATTTTTTTGACGTTCGAAAAAAAAGCGCCAAAACTTTGAAAATCCTGAAGACCATAGCCAGATTGTTTGACAGCCGCAAAAGCTCCG
>JBBTEQ010000170.1:0-11255 GCA_038042235.1 Bdellovibrionota bacterium
AAAACCCTGGTGCAAAAATAAGTTTATAGCTTTCTGCCTCTGTCAGAACGTCTGTTTCTTTTATAATTCCTTTTGAAATGGCAATTTGCTTTAGTTTTTCAGAATCAAGACCCGCGCCATCGTCGATAACTTCTATTACCAGCCGGCCTGATCTGTGAAATGCCTTCAAGTGTACACTTCCCTGTGCCTTTTTGCCAGACGCCAGCCTTTTTTCTGCCGACTCGATCCCATGATCGACCGAATTTCTAATCAAATGCACGAGCGGATCATTGATGTTTTCTAAAACGCTTTTGTCCAGCTCTGTTTCTTCTCCAAATAGTGTCAGCATAACATCTTTGTTTAATAGTTGTGCCGTATCACGAACTATCCGCTGCATTTTCTGAAAAGTAGTTTTAACTGGAACAATCCGTAAGCTCATAGAAATATCTTGAATTTCTTTAGTTACCTTGCCCAGATGATCAATGGTTTTTTTAAAATTTGTAAAATCACTGTTCGCGGTGTTCTGTGATACCACACTTTGTAATATTACCATTTCTCCTACTAAATTGAGTAGCGTTTCAACCTTGCCCATTGATACCCGGATGCTCTCGTCAACAACAGCCGTTTTCGATTGTGCGGTCGCGCCAGGGGCCCCGAGAGTTGAGCTGGACGAGGTCGCGCTCTCCTCCGCTTTTAAGGTCTCAACTTTTTTGGGTTTTGGTGGAAGTGAAATTATCGTCGCCTGAGCCTGGGCGGGAGCGCTTGGCTCCTCAAATGTGGTTGCCGAAGTTGGCGGCGCAACTGGTTCTACCGCGGTAGCGGGGGTCTGATTTTCTGAAAAGTTTTTCATTTCAGCTAACAAATCATCAACATCAAAAACCGCCTCCAGGTTGGCTCGTAAGCCGCCAATCATCACTCTAACAAAATCCGTGACCTTAAGCATAACGCTGATGGCTTTTGCGGTTATCTGCAATTCATTGTTTTTTGCTCGCAACACAAAAGATTCAAATTCATGCGTAAACATTCCAAATTGCTCAAAGCCAACTGCTTTTGATGAGCCCTTAAGATTATGGGCTAAACGAAATATCTTATTAATGTGTTCACTGTTATTAGGTTCAGTTTCAAGAGATAAAAACGTAACCTCCGCATCAGCAATTGATTGTTCGGCTTCATCTAAAAAACCCACTCTCAGTTCTTTTTCAAAATCATCCACGCCAGCACCCCTCTATATATTTCAATCAACTCATCGGCCTGCTTGTCGAAACATTAAAGTCCTGTTTATTGGAAAACCAACTTTTTGTAAAAATTCTCTACTAGACTTTTTCTCGACTCGGATTCGGCAATTATTTTTCCGATTAGCTAACCACTACAAAATATCCCACGTCTCATTAAAAGAGGTCGGGATTTTAACAACTTATTTTGCAATGAGGTTTAGCCTTGAAATCTTTCCGCCTGGTCCTTTTAATGCTCACAAGTTTTGTTCTGGCGGCTTGTGGCGGAGCAAAAACCTCTGATTCAGTATTCCCCACATCCGCAGCCTGTGGGCAGTCTGCGGACTCAGAACAAAGTAGCAATCAATTTGTCGTTCGGAACGATCGTCGCTTTATAGTCCAGTGGGAAAATGGCACCTATACTATTGAGACAGGAACCTCTTCAGAAGAGTTCAAGGCCGGTTTTGTAAGTAGAAATTTGGCCCTAATTAAACACGTCGACAACGACTATCGAGTTAAGTTAACCAATCAAGAAAATTTAGCAGAGGTTGCCGCTGACGACCCAATACAAGCAGAGTCTCTAAATTGGGGGCCACAACAAATCAGCGCGCCTGCAGTTTGGAATCAGGGAGCCAAAGGTGCTGGCGTCATTATTGGCGTAATTGATGGAATGGTTGATACCACCCACGCCCAGTTAGCTGCCAATATTGTAATTAATACTGCTGAAATTCCAAATAACAATATCGACGATGATAACAACGGGTTTGTTGATGACTACAAGGGAATCCAAGTTAATTCTGAAATCAATGATCCAAATACTAACCGGCATGGAACACATGTAACCGGAACAATTGTTGCCGACCAAGACCTTGGTCCTGTTGCCGGTATCGCACCAAGAGCTAAGGTAATTCCTGCACAATTTATCGGAAATGATGGTGGCGGCTCGATTGGCGATGCTATCATCGCTTTAAATTATGTTGCTGATCGCGGTGCCAAAATTATTAATATGAGCTGGGGGCTAGATGCCTGTGTTGCCGTACCAAGCCTTAAGTCGGCCTTGCAACAATTAAATAATCGCGGAATTCTTTTAGTAACTGCAGCAGGCAATGGCAACAGCCGCGGCATTGGCATTAATATGGATGTGACGCCGGCTTATCCTTCGGCCTACAATTTTCTTAATCAAATCAATGTTGCCGCCTCAACTAGCTCAAACTTTTTAATTGGTTTTTCAAATTTCGGACGCAGAACTGTACATGTTGCGGCGCCGGGCGTTGGTATTTACTCAACCGTACCAGGTAATCAAATAGAAACCATGAGTGGCACCAGCATGGCGGCACCAATGGTTTCCGGAGCTGCTGCGTTGTTGTGGGGGGCTGTGCCTAGTGCAACAGCGGATGAGATTAAAAAGTCTATTCTTCAGTCTGTTGATCGTAATCCAGCAGCCTCTCTAGAGGTTTCTAGTAGCGGCGTCATTAATGTTGAAAGCGCCCTCTTAGCCCTAAAAACACTGACCGGTAAATAAGCTTCTATACGCTTGCAAATAAACTCCACAGTTGACGCATTCCTTCTATAATAACAGACTAATTTCTTGTTGAAGAACGTCCAACTGGCTAGAATAGTCCTTTATCTTAATAAATGACTAAGGACGTCTATGGAAGCCATTAAAAGCAGAATTTATATCAGTGACTTAAAAAACCACGTTGGACAAACAATCGAATTAAAAGGTTGGGCCTACCAAACTCGATCTTCTGGCAAAGTAAAATTTCTTGAGCTGCGAGACGGAACCGGCATTATTTCCTGCGTTTTTTTTCCTGCCGATTGCGGACAAGAAACTTTTAATAATTTTGATCAAATCACCCAGGAGTCTTCATTAAAGTTAACTGGAGCAATTAGACAGCATCCAAAACACACAAACGTTTTTGAAATGGGCGTTAAAAATTTCGAAATCATCGGTAAATCTGAAAATTACCCAATCACTCCAAAAGAACATGGCACTGATTTCCTGATGGAAAATCGCCATTTATGGATTCGTTCTAAAAGACAACATGCCATCATGCGCGTGCGGCACGAAATTATTATGGCCATCCGCGATTTTTTTGATGGCCGTGGTTTTACCTTAACAGACGCGCCAATTTTTACGCCGGCGGCTTGCGAAGGAACTTCAAATTTATTTGAAACCAAATACTTTGACGACAAAATGTATCTTTCTCAATCTGGACAACTTTATATGGAGGCGACCGCGCGCGCTTTCGGAAAAGTTTATTGCTTCGGCCCTACCTTCCGTGCTGAAAAATCCAAAACTCGCCGACATTTGATTGAATTCTGGATGGTTGAGCCCGAGGTGGCCTTCAATGATATGTATGACAATATGGACCTTGCTGAGCAATTTGTTGAATACATTATACAGCGTGTTTTAAAAAATCGGGCAGATGAGTTAAAAACCTTGGAGCGCGACACTTCTAAGCTTGAAGTCATCAAGGGTAAATTTCCGCGCCTACATTACAAAGAAGCGTGTGATATCATTAAAAAAGAAAATCCAGAGTTTATAATCGGTGACGACTTCGGCGCACCGGATGAAACTATTATTTCATCGCAATTCGACAAGCCGGTTTTTGTGCATCACTACCCACAAGCCATAAAAGCTTTTTATATGAAAGAAGATCCTTCTGACAAAGGCTTCGCCATGGGATGTGATCTACTGGCGACTGAAGGCTATGGCGAAGTGATCGGTGGCGGTCAACGAGAAGAAAGTGTTGACGTTTTAATTCAAAGAATTAAAGAACATGGTTTGCAGCAAAAAGATTTTGAATGGTACTTGGATATTCGCAGATACGGAAGTGTTCCCAGCTCGGGCTTTGGGCTTGGCTTAGAAAGAGCCGTGGCTTGGATCTGCGGCTTACCGCATGTTCGCGAAACTGGCGCCTTCCCAAGGCTTTATGGCCGGGCTTATCCATAATAAGGAAAACATATGACAGAAATGATGCAGAAAAAAATTGTTGAACTTGAAAAACGCAACGACCGCGCCTTAGCGGGCGGTGGGCCCGAGCGTTTAGCAAAACATAAGCAGGGCGGAAGACTTACGGCTCGCGAGCGAGTTGACGTATTAATAGACCCCGGAAGTTTTGTTGAAATGGATAGATTTGTAACTCATCGTTGCACTAATTTCGGAATGGAAAAAAGCAAACCCTACGGAGATGGCGTGATTACCGGCTATGGGCGAATCAATGGCAAGTTGGTTTATATTTCATCTCAGGACTTCACCATAACTGGTGGATCGATGTCGCGTACCCAGGCAAATAAAATCTGCAAAGTAATGGATCTGGCTTTAAAAAATGGTGCGCCTTTTATTGCAATTAATGATTCAGGCGGTGCTCGTATTCAAGAGGGCATTGAGTCTTTAGGCGGCTATGCCGACATCTTCTCGCGCAATGTCTTAGCTTCCGGAGTAATTCCTCAAATCACGGCTATCATGGGCCCATGTGCTGGCGGCGCCGTTTATTCTCCATCCATTACTGATTTTGTTTTTATGGTTGAAAACACCAGCTATATGTTTGTTACCGGCCCGGATGTGATTAAGGCTGTCACCCATGAGGACGTTACAAAAGAAGCCCTGGGTGGTGCACTCACTCATTCGCAAAAATCGGGCGTGGCTCACTTCGCTGCTAAAGACGATAAGCACTGTTTACTTTTAATTCGTGAACTGATGAGTTTTTTACCTTCTAATAATTTAGATGATGGTGCGGCCCTTACAACTAAAGACCGTCCCGATCGCCTAACTGAATCCTTGAATGACTTAATTCCGGACAGCCCTAAAAAACCCTACGACATGTTGCAATTAATTTCTGAAGTTGTTGATGAGGGTTATTTTTTAGAAATTCATAAACACTTTGCCCAGAATATCATTGTTGGTTATGCCCGCCTCAATGGCCGCCCCGTGGGTGTTGTGGCAAACCAGCCGCAGGTTCTAGCCGGCTGTTTAAACATTGAGGCCTCAAGAAAGGCCGCTCGATTTATTCGCTTCTGTGATGCCTTTAACATCCCGATTGTCAGCTTTGTAGATGTTCCGGGGTTTCTGCCGGGTAAAGACCAAGAGTGGAATGGTATCATCACTCATGGTGCAAAATTATTATATGCTTACGCTGAAGCAACTGTTCCAAAAGTAACTCTCATCACACGCAAAGCTTATGGTGGCGCTTACATTGTAATGGGTTCAAAACTTTTACGCAGCGATATAAATCTGGCATTTCCTTCTGCTGAGATCGCGGTGATGGGCGCAGAGGGTGCCGTTAATATCATTCAACGCGAAGCCATTGCGAAAGCAAAAGATCCTGCCGCCGAGCGCACACGACTAACCTCTGAATACGAGGAAATGTTTAGCAATCCTTATGTGTCGGCAGAGTTGGGCTACACCGATGAAATCATCGAGCCCGCACTGACGCGAAAACGTCTGATTGACTCGTTAGAAATGTTAAAAAATAAACGCGATATTATTCCGCCTAAAAAACATGGAAACATCCCTTTATGATAGCGCCTCCCTTTAAAAAAATACTGATCGCCAATCGTGGAGAAATCGCGATTCGTATTACGCGCGCTTGCCGCGAACTGGGTATTGCCTCAGTCGCGGTTTTCAGCGATGCCGATCGCGACAGCTTACATGTATTCCTGGCCGACGAGGCTTACCATATTGGCCCAGCTCCTTCTAAAGAAAGTTATCTTAATTATCGTAAAATCATTGAAGTCGCAAAAAAGGCTGGTGTGGATGCCATTCATCCCGGCTATGGTTTTTTATCTGAAAATCCGATTTTTGTGCGGGCCTGTGTGGCGGCCGGAATCACTTTCATAGGACCAACTCCTGAAAATATGGAAGCCATGGGCGATAAACTTTCAGCCAAAGCTCTAATGAAAAAAGCCGGCGTACCTTTAGTGCCCGGAAGTGAAGGCGGAGTTGAAAGTGCTGAAGACGCTGCGGCCATTGCAAAAAAAATTGGTTACCCGATTATCATCAAAGCCACCGCTGGCGGTGGTGGCAAAGGCATGCGTGTTGTTCGCGCCAGCGAAGAGCTTGAAAGTGCTTTTCGTGCCTGTAGATCTGAGGGCCAAAATTATTTTGCTAACCCAACGGTTTACATCGAAAGATTTATCAACGATCCGAAACATATCGAAATTCAGGTGTTTGGTGATACACATGGAAATGTTGTGCATCTTTTCGAACGTGAGTGTTCGGTGCAAAGGCGCCATCAAAAAATTATTGAAGAGTCTCCTTCGCCCAGCGTTCCCAATGATGTACGCCTAAAAATGGGTGCTGCCGCAGTGAAGGCCGCACAGTCCATTAACTACATCGGGGCCGGCACTATCGAATTTATTTTTGACAATCAAACCAAAGAATTTTTCTTTATGGAGATGAATACGCGCTTGCAGGTTGAACATCCAATCACAGAGCTTGTGACCGGCTATGATCTGGTTAAAGAACAAATCTGGGTGGCAAAAGGAAAGCCTTTAAGTTTCAAGCAAGTTGATATTAAACAAAAGGGCCACGCAATAGAAGCTCGCATCTGCGCAGAAGACCCAATAACCTACAAGCCCAGCCCTGGGGTTATCAGAGCTTGTCGTCACCCTCAAGGCCCATTTTTGAGAATTGATTCTTATGCTTACCCTGGCTATGAGGTGCCAATCTATTACGATCCGATGATCGCAAAAGTTATCACATGGGGCGATACCCGTGAAGAAGCCATCGACCGCATGGAAAGAGCCCTGTCAGAATTTGTTCTGACCGGCATTAAAACCAACATTGTTTTACATAAAACTATTTTAAAACATGAAAAGTTTTTAAATGGCAGCTACACCACTCAGTTTATTGAAAAAAATTTCCAAGTCCTGGAGCCAGAAATTTTTAAAGATATCGAAGACCCATTGTTTTTAATAGCGGCCGCCATCACCGCTTATCAAGATCGACAGTCAAAAGATGTTCGTAAGCTTAATATGGCCTCAAATTGGCGGCGCATTGGGCGCAAAATTCAACTTCGCACGTAGAACGACAGAACTCAAAGGAACCGAAAAGGATTAACTATGTATTTTGAGGCCGTAATAAAAAATAAAAGCTATAAGGTTGATGTTACCGAAGGTCGTCACAACTGGAAAGTTTCCTTGCAGCTCGAAGGCGCAGAGTGGACCCATTATGATATTTCTAAAAACGACTTTAGGTCGGCTGAAGAATATGTCAGTTTTTTATTTGAGGGAAAATCCTATCTGATTGACGTTCTTGGACAAGACACCGAGTACACCGTTTTTACCAGAAACTCTTTCCGTACAATTAAAATTTTTAATGATGAAATGCTGCTTCACGAGTCTTTAAAAAAGGGGGGCGGCTTTGGTAGCGACGCAGAATTAAAGGCCGGCATGCCCGGAAAAATCATTGAGATCTTTGTTAAAGCCGGAGACTCAGTTAAAGCCGGCAAGCCTTTGCTCATTATGGAGGCCATGAAAATGGAAAATGAAATGCGCACTGCTGATGACGTCAAAATTAAAGAAATCTGCGTCAAACAGGGCGATGCGGTTGAATCCGGAGCTGTCTTAATTAAATTTGAAGAAAAATAATTACGAGGCATCCCGAGATTTTTGTTTTTCAAAAAGACCAACTACTATAATTGAAATTTCATATAGTATCCACATCGGCACTAAAAGCAAAATCATGCTCAGCGCGTCTGGTGGCGCCGCCACGGCCGATACGGCGGCAATTGCAATCACGGCATAGCGTCTTTTTTCTTTTAAAAACCTCTGACTGACAGCTCCAATTAACCCCAAAAACGAAATCACCACTGGCATCTGAAAACAGAGCGCAAAGACAATCGCCGTTTGAGTTACAAACCCTAAATAATGATCAATCGTAATCATTGGCTTATCGATGTCTCCGCCAAAGGTCATTAAAAACTTAAACGCCATTGGCAAAACCACATAATAACTGAAGGCTAAACCCAAAATAAATTGCAAGGTTCCAAAGAAAATAAATCCTGCCGCCATCTTTTTTTCTTTTTTATACAGAGCAGGAGCAATAAAACTCCACAGCTGATAAAGCCAAAACGGCGCCGACAAAAAAAGACCCATCATAAATGCAATTTTAATGTGAGCCATGAATTTATCCATAGGGGCTGTAAAAACCAGGCCACCAGCGGGCAAAAATTCTTTTATTGGTTCGCGAATAAAGTTGAATATGCTTTCACTAAAACCCCAGCAGACAATCATTCCTATAAAAATCCCGAAGGCAACGCGGGTTAATCGAAATCTTAATTCACCAATATGATCGATTAGTGACATATTCTTATCTGCATCCTGCACAATTTCTTTGGGTGCGGCGTTAGTATCATTCATGTTTTTTTAACTTCAGACTTCGTTGTAAGATCATTATTTTCTTGAGCTTCTGGCTCAGAGTAGGCTTCATATTGACCATGTGATACAGACGTCGAGTACTCTTCCGGTTGAATGTGTTCTTCAGGCTCTGGCTGCGCTTCAGGCTGTACATGAGCCTGGTGCTTTGGCTGTGCATCCAGCTTAATATCATCACACATACCAGCAGTACTTCTTTTCAGGTCGCTAATAAAACGCGCCAGCTGTCTTGCTAACTCAGGTAATTTTTCAGGTGGAATAACAATTATGGCGATAATTGCCAAAATAAGCATGTGCGAAAAACTCATCCTATAAACTTACATCTTACTTATAAAAGTGGCAAGTTTGATCCGCTAAACGGACTAGGCCTTAGATAGCTTTAGTTGATCTTTTGATAGGGTCACAACGCCCAGCTCTGTCAGTTTTTCGCGCGCCAACTCTGATCCTGTACGTAAGTACCTATCATACAAGCGCAAAACATTTTGATCGGCCTGCACTGTTGATTTTTCACTGATATATTTAAGCACTTCAACAAAATCCATAAAGCGTTTTGAAAATGTTTGGTAAACAGGCGACAATCCGTCTTCGCGGTTCCATGAGTGTAAGTTAGAATAGGCCGCAGAACCAATATCGGCATAGTATTCAATATCTACCGTTTTGCGCTGGAATGAATCTCCGAAGAAACCTGTTAAATATAAAGATTTATCTGCCACCACGCGCATCAATTCGCGTCTTTTATTGGTTTCAGCATTTAAAGCCTGCAGATACATCTCGGCAAAGGTTTCGGGTGGGCGCTCGCCGCTATCAGTTTTTAAATTGTTATGAAGATTTTTTGAGTCTAAATAAAAGCGTAAAAGTTGAACCAGATAAATCTCAACCGCTGGCTGAGCCTTTATTTGCCGATTTATACAGGCCTCTTTAACCACTTCTGCAAAATGAGCCTCGGGGGTTAAAAATACAAAAGATTTCATTATGAGACACCTCTTATAGCTACAAGTATCTTATCGGTTTTTTTAAATTTTTCTTAAGTTTTATACAGACTTAGGTGCAATTTTCGACCTAAGCCCAGTAGGTGCTATTTCAGATCAAAATTACTCATGTCTTTTTCCCACAATGCTTATAACTGCAGGTTTGGTAAAAAGTTTTTTTGCTAAATCTATTATTTTTTCTTGTGTTACCTTGTTGTATTCGCTGGCAACATTCAGACTCTGATTAAAATCGTTGCCATACACCTCGTCGAATGCGATCAAATTGCAAATGGCCGCTTTCCGCTGAAGGCCAATATCGTGCTGGCCAATCAGGTATTTTTTCGCGCGGGCCAATTCCTCATCGCTTACTTTTTCTTTAGTTAATTTGCTAAACTCAACTTGAAACATCTCAATAGCTTTCTCAACTTTTTCATGCGAACAAGCAATGTAGCCGCCAAAGTAACCTGTTTCTAGCGACTCCATGCGCATCGGCGACACTGAATATGCCAAGGAGTTCTTGTCGCGTAGTTCAAAAAATAAACGCCCGCCTTGCCCGGCCAGTATGGCCTCAATAGCATGAAGTGTATAACGATCTAAGTCAGTTAAGGTTAGACCTCTCCAGCCAACAATAATGTGTGATTGTTCTTTGTCGCTACTTAAAAATTCACTTTTATTTTCACTTAAACTTTTAATTTCGTGCGCAGGCTGCGCTTCATTTTTGGAGCCCATGCCTTTTTCTAATTTCTTCAAAGCCTCAAGCCACAGTTTTTTATTATAGTCGCCAACCACAACTACTGTTAAATTTTTATTTGAAAGTAGTTTGTTTTTAAGTTCTACAATTTTACTTCTGCTTAAGTTCGGCAAAGATTGCTCCGTGCCTCCCGACTCATAGGACAGCGGATGCTCGCCAAACATGTTTTTTAAAAATTGTCGAACACAGCGGCTTGAGGGGTGATCTTCTCGCGACTTAATTGCTTGAACCAAAATAGATTTTTCGCGCTCAATAACTTCATCGCTGAATTTCGCGTTGAGTATTGAATCTATTGTTAATGCTATGGCTTTTTCTTCAAATGCCGATAAATATTCCAGAGAAAATCCTGCGGTGTTTTTCCCCGAAAAAGCCGAAAGTCCAATGGCAGACTCTTCAAGTTCCTGCATGAGTTGCTCTTCATTTTTTGTAGTGGTATCGCTGATCCAAACTCGACTGGCTAACTCAGACAGTCCCATTGTGGCGGGCTCTTCCAGCCTTGCGCCGCCTCGAAAAACAAACTTAGCGGTTACAGTGGGCGTGTCTTTTGAGCTTTTAAACAAAACATTAATTCCCGAATCGAGCCTAATTCTTTCAATTTTTTCATCTAGGACTAGCTTTGCCGGCTTCAAGGTTAACCTTGGTATGCTGATTTTTTTTACTGGCTTTTTATTTGTCTTGATTTTTTGGCTATTAATTTTTTCTTTCCAAATGTTTTTAATGCCCGCGAGCAACTTTTCGGAGTCTTTTGTGTCAACGTCTCCCAAAAACGCGGCGCTCATTTTATCTAGCTTTAAATATTTTTGTGCAACTTTTTGTACGTCTTTGGGTGTGATCTCGTTTAAGGCTTTTAAGTATTTTTTCTGTGCATTTTGATCTTTAAAGTAAAACTCCAGCGTGCCCGCCTTATTCGCCAAGCCATCTACAGTTTCTACTGAATAAAACTGTTCAGAAGAAATCGCGACGCGT
>JBBTEQ010000171.1:0-12045 GCA_038042235.1 Bdellovibrionota bacterium
CTAACCAGTTCAAGTTTTGAAATGGCCTCTAAAGGACAAGTAGGTCTTATTATAGATTTAAAAAAAGTGCCACTTCGGGATGAAACCATGACGGCTGAAGATATTTTATTATCTGAAAGCCAAGAAAGAATGTTGCTCATCTGTAAACCAGAAAATTACGAAAAATTGCACAGTGAATTTAAAAAGTGGAGTCTTGATGCTGTTATTTTAGGTGAAGTTCAGAAATCACGTAAAATTAAACTCATGTGGGGTGTTGAAATTTTAACGGATATTGATCCGGATTTGATTGTTGAAAAAGCGCCGCAATATAAGCGCTCTTATGCTCAATGGGCCAGTCCTAACCGCGTCCAGTTGCTTGAAAATAAAAATGTGCAGGCAAAAAAATTGATTAACTTAAAATTGCAACAATTTAAACTCAACGAACATCACTGGATACATAATCAATTCGATCAAAGAGTGGGGGCTCGCACGGCAATGGCTTGTGAAAGTTCAGTCGCATTTGCAAGGCTTGATCATTCAGGGCGAGCTCTGGGTTTAGCTGTCGGTTGCAGACCTGAAGTGATGTTGATGGATGCAGAAATTGGCGCACTCGATGCGGTTTATTATCCGGCATTTCAACTGGCTATCAAGGGCGCTGAAACTTTAGCTGTCACGGATTGTTTAAATTTCGGTAATCCACAGAAGCCAGAGATTATGTCTGAATTTGTTGCCAGTGTTGAGGCTATTGCTAAGGCCAGTCAGCAGTTAAATGCTCCGGTCATCAGTGGAAATGTGAGCTTTTATAATGAAACTCTGGGAGAAAATATTATTTCAACACCAGCCACAGGAGTTGTGGCTATAAGATCAAGTGTTGAGAATATTATTCCAGATTCATTTGTTAACAATCTTGAAAATATTATCTTGGTACAAATGAATTGGGTCGAAAGCTGGGTTTATTCGGATCAAATGGATAATAAAATTTCTAAATTTACACAGAATCAATCACAGGACGTTGTCGGGTTTATTAAAAGTTGTACTCATTTATCAGAGCACTTAAAACAACAGGGCAAAAAAATTTCGGCGATTAAGGCGGTGGGCCTTGGGGGAGTCGGGATTACGTGTTTAAAAATGGTCAGAAGTAATATTGGCTTTGATTTAAGTTATGACTTATCCGCGGATAAAGAATCTGATTTATTTAAAGATGTTTTTTATGGATTTATCATATCAACAGATGAAGACGCCATGGAAATACAGGGCGAACTTGCGAAGTATTTTTCGGGCTTGAATCTAGATATTAAAAAAATCGGCGAAACTAGAGCTGAAGAAATCAAATTAAGTCAGGGTATAAGTTTAGATTTTAAAAAATTTAAAGAATTTTATTTTCGGGATCTGGAGCAAACAACTGGGGGGATGGAGTTATGAGTTTTAAATCACCATATAAATCTTCTTGGAAAGACGAGTGCGGAGTATTTGGTATCTGGAACCATCCAGACGCGTCCAGGCTGACTTACTTAGGTTTGTATGCCATGCAGCACCGCGGACAAGAAGCCGCCGGCATAGTTTCACTTGATTCAAATGATAAAAATCAAGTACATAAAACTCATAAAGCTTTAGGTCTGGTTGCCGATGTTTTTAATCAAAATAATTTAAACTTGCTTACCGGAAATGCGGCTATCGGACACGTTCGTTATTCAACAACCGGCGATAATTTAATTATGAACGCACAGCCACTTACGGCGAATTTGCATAATGGACCGGTCGCCATTGCGCATAATGGAAATATTGTAAATGCTTCTATTTTACGAGAAGCATTGCAACGAGATGGCGCTATTTTTCAGGCCACCACTGATTCTGAGATTTTACTTCATCTATTAGCTAAAAACCCTTCAAATCACTTGGTTACAGCCTTGATTGAAAGTTTAAAAAACTTATCGGGGGCCTATAGTTTTACAATTTTAGCTCATGATAGGCTGATTGCCGCCCGGGACCCGTTTGGTTTTAGGCCGCTGGTACTTGGTGAGATTAAATCGAAGCTCGGTAACACTTATATTATAGCAAGTGAGACCTGTGCGCTGGATTTAATTGGAGCTCAGCTTGTACGGGAAATTTTGCCGGGAGAAGTTGTTGAAATTTCAAGTGAAGGACTAAAGTCTTATAAATTTGAAAGTGAGAAATCAGCAACTCATAAAACAGCACATTGTGTTTTTGAACATGTCTATTTTGCAAGACCAGATTCAGTGGTTTTCGGTAAATCAGTTTACAGCTCTCGAAAAAAATTCGGTGAACAATTAGCGGTTGAATCTGGCATTGATGCGGATATTGTTATACCTGTTCCGGATAGTGGAGTGCCTTCGGCCATCGGCTATTCACAAAAAAGCGGAATTCCGTTTGAATTCGGAATTATTCGTAATCATTATATTGGCAGAACTTTTATACAACCGACCCAGTCTATCCGTGATATCGGCGTTAAGATTAAACTTAATCCTCAACCTGATATTTTAAAAGGCAAACGAGTTATTGTTATTGATGACTCTCTTGTTAGAGGAACAACGAGTCAGAAGATTATAAATTTGATACGTGGGGCGGGAGCTTTAGAGGTTCATTTAAGAATTGCCTCTCCACCGACTACGGGGCCGTGTTTTTATGGAGTCGATACACCTCAAAAAAGTGAATTGATTGCATCAAATAATAGCCTTGAGAATATCCGAACTTTTATCGGTGCGGACACTCTGGCCTATTTATCTGAAGAGGGTATGTGGCAGGCTATGAATAGTGGTCCTGAAAGCTTTTGTGCAGCTTGTTTTAATGGCCATTATCCTACAAGCTTAAAGGGTGTCGAAAATAAAAAAAATCAAGAAATCAGTATCAAAAGTACCGGTAAGGAAGTCTAGCAATTCACCTTACTTTGAAAGCCTAAAACGTGGTGATATTATTGAAATCATCGCGCCAGGTTCATATACATCAATAGAAATTCTTAATAAGGGAATCGAAGTTTTAAAAAATTGGGGCTATGGTGTTATTTGCGAAGAAAATTTGCTTGATCCACAAGTTTTTCTTTCGAATACCGATGAAAAAAGGTTTAAAAGTTTTAAAAATGCCATGACCAATAAAAAATCAAAAGCGGTTTGGTGCTTGCGTGGAGGATATGGTTCGATTCGCCTGCTACCATTAATTGAAAAAATGAAAATTCCTAATAATAAAAAAATACTAATTGGTCTTAGCGATATCAGTTCGCTCCATGTTGTGCTTAATCAAAAATGGAAAGTACCAAGTTTGCATGCGTCCTTGTTAGATCGGTTGGCACTTGAAAAATTGAGCGCAGAAAATATCCACGAGTTACGACAAGTACTTGAAAATCCAGATTATGTGACTGTATTTGACAACTTAGTCCCGTTGAATAAGCCGGCACTGGTTCTAAAAAAAATTAAAGCTCAGGTTGTCGGTGGTAATTTAATGGTCGTAACTTCTACTTTAGGAACTCCATCTCAAATTAAAACTAAAAATAAAATTTTATTTTTAGAAGAACTTTGCGAGAGATCTTATCGTGTTGATCGATGTTTGCATCAAATGAAGCAAGCGGGGATTTTTGATGAGGTCTGCGCTGTGGTATTCGGAGATTTTATAGACTGTGATGAACCGAACAAAGAAAACCATATTCAGGTTACTTTAAAGGAGTTTTTTGGAAAATTGAAGGTACCGGCATTTACAGGTATTGAAGCTGGTCACGGGGATAGACAGAGACCCTTGTTTTTTAATACTGAAACACACTTGACTGGTGGCAATAAACCTCAAATGTTGGTACACTCTGCATTTAAAAAAAAGGTTTTATCTCGATGAAATATAGCAGTCAGGAAAACAAATTAATTGAAAAAATAAAACTAGCCATTCCTGATGTAACACCTGGAGTTTCAGCAAGGGCCTATCATCTTGGGCGCATGGTTTGTGATATCAATGTTGGACATACGTATCCCTATTATGATTTGTCTTCTCTTACAAAAATAATTTTTACACAACAGGCAATTATGGAAGCCTTTGATGGCGGAATGTGGACTTTAAATACAAAAATTACCGATGTCTTGCCTGACTTTAAACATGATATTTATATAAAAGACTTATTAACTCATACATCGGGGCTTGAATGGTGGCTGCCGCTGTATAAGGATATTCAACTTGAATTACCATGGGAAGAGAAGCGAAGTTGGATTTATAATCAGATTAATAATTCGGTTGTTAAAAAAACTGAAAGATCAATTTACTCCGACCTTGGCATTATAATTCTCGGATTTATTCTGGAAAAACTTTACAAAAAAAATATATTGCAAATCTGGCTTGATTTGAAAGAAAGAAATTATGCCAGTACCACTTTTGATTTTCATATAGAAAATAAGACTGATATTCCAATAGAGCGTTTTGCTCCCACAGAAGACTGCGTTTGGCGAAAAAAAATAATGCGGGGCGAGGTTCATGATGAAAATACCTGGAGCTTTGGCGGGATATCAACGCATTCGGGATTATTTGGCAGCATTGAGGATGTCTCAGCATTCGGTTTAAATGTAAGGTCTCAATTGCAGGGAATTGCACGCTACAGTGTAAGACAAAAAACAGCTCAATTATTTGCCTCGCGTGCGATTCCTACAGAAGTCGGAGATTGGACTCTTGGTTACATGATGCCCTCAGCGGGGAGTTCAAGCTGTGGCCCCCATTTTTCAGTTCGTTCTATTGGTCATACCGGTTTTACCGGAACATCTTGCTGGTACGATCCGCGTAATGATTTGTTAGTTATAATTTTAAGTAATCGTGTTCATTACGGAAGAGAGAACAAGGAATTTATCAAACTTAGACCTCAGATACACAGCTGGATCTGCGAATCGCTTAAAAGGACAATTTAGTATGCCTCAAGCCTCGATTAAAAACTTAAAAGTAAACAGTCATATTCATCTTATGGGAATTTGTGGAACCGCAATGGCCTCATTAGCAGGGCTTCTGATCGACCGAGGCTTTAAAGTAACCGGAAGCGATTTAAATCCTTATCCTCCTATGTCGACACAAATTGAAGGTCTTGGCATAAAAATTCAAAGACCCTACAAAAAAGAAAACTTAAACCCAATTCCTGACTTTGTTGTTGTAGGCAATGTTATTCCAGCGAGCAATGAAGAAGCAGTGGAAATGCTCAGACTTAATTTACCTTATTGTTCTTTGCCGCAAGCTATGGGCGAAGTTATTATTGGCGAACGCGATTCTTATGTAATTGCTGGAACGCATGGTAAGACTACAACAACTTCTTTAATGTCTTGGGTGGCCGAGAATTGCGGTCTGGAACCTGGGTTCTTAATAGGTGGTATTCCCAAAAATTTTTCACAAAGTTTTCGTAACCCTATAGCGAATACTTTCATAATAGAGGGTGACGAATATGACACTGCTTATTTTGATAAGGTTCCAAAATTTATACATTATAAGCCCAAAAATGTTATTTTAACTTCGGTTGAGTTTGACCACGCTGATATATATAAAGATCTGGCGGCAGTTAAGTCTGCCTTTTTGATGTTGATGAAACTAATTCCCAAAGAAGGTTCTTTGGTTTATTGGGGTGATGATGCCACAGTAAGCGAAATTGCAAGCCAAGCTAGTGTCACTAAAAAAGTATCCTATGGTTTTAACGAGGCTAATGATTTTCAAATAAAAATTAAAACAGAAACTGAAGCCGTTACTCATTTTGATATTTTATTTAAAAAAGAATTACTGTCTGAATTCAGAACACCGATGGTTGGCCGGTATAATATATTAAATGCCACAGCGGTTATAGCCCAAGCTTATTTGCAAAATTTGAATTTGGAAAAAGTAAAAAAATCCTTACTGACGTTTCAAGGGGTTAAACGAAGACAAGACATACTTGGAGAGTTTTCGGGCGTATTGATCATTGAAGACTTTGCTCACCATCCAACCGCAGTAAAAGAAACAATTCTCGCAATTCAAAATAAGTATAAAAACAGAAAAGTTTTTTCAGTGTTTGAGCCCAGATCGGCCACTTCCAGACGTAAAGTCTTTCAAAAAGATTATGTTTTGGCCTTTAAAGATGCACATGAAGTTTTAATTGCACAGGCTTTTGATCAGGCTAAAATTTCTGACACTGATAGATTCTCGACCGAGGAATTACTCCAAGATTTAGCAAAACATGGAAAAACCGCAAAAGTATTCAGTTCATCAGACGAAATAGTTGAAGATCTGCTAAAAAATACAAAAAAAACCGATGTGGTTTTGATAATGAGTAATGGTGGTTTTGATGGCATTTACACCAAGCTCATTAATAAATTGAAGAATAGAAGCTAATGATACCTAGTAAAGACCTAAAATTAGGAATGCTGTACGCATTTCTTGCCTATTTAGGTTGGGGATTTTTTCCGATTTACTGGAAGTTTTTAAATCATGTACCCTTATTGCAAATTTTAAGTCATAGAGTTCTTTGGGCTTTTGTTTTCTACACGCTTATTCTGATTTATAAAAATCGAAAATTGATATTTTTTAAACCTGAGAATAAAAAAACTTTTTTTAGTCTAACGCTTGCTTCAATGTTGTTAATGGGAAATTGGCTTGTTTACATATATTCAATTAATTCAAATCAAATAGTTGAAAGCAGCCTGGGTTATTTTATTAATCCTTTAGTTAATATATTAGTCGGAGTTCTTTTTTTAAAAGAAAGACTTTCTAAATACCAAACCACAGCTGTAGTTCTAGCTGCCATCGGTGTTTTAATAATTTCGCTGGATCAGAGGCAGATTCCGTGGATTGCACTGTTCCTGGCAATTTCATTTTCTTGTTATGGACTAATTAAGAAATTAAATCCGCTATCGGGACTAAAATCAAATCAGTTTGAATCATTTATTTTTTTTCCTATAGCTCTAGCTTATCTGCTAAGTCAGCCACATGATTGGGTTACACCACAAAACATAGCACCGTCGGTAGCCTTGCTCGTGGGCTCAGGTGTTATTACAGGTTTACCATTAGTATTTTTTGCAGAGGCAACCCGGCGTCTTCCCTATTATTTAATGGGTTTTTTTCAATTTTTATCACCGACTTTACAATTTTTATCAGGCGTACTTATTTTTTCAGAACCACTATCTAACCTTAAATTAAAAGGCTTTGCTTTTATCTGGCTAGCGGGAATAGTTTTAATTTTAAATATGTGGTTGAAAACTAAACATAGAACTTAATTTCTGGACCTAGATCGAGCTCAGGACGCTAGCGAAATGCCGATAAATAAGCATGAACTACGAGCAGAACTTAAAAAATATTGAAATCCTTAAGGATTTAATTTGGCCATTGGATACAGACTATATATTTTTTAATTTTAAAACCGAATCTGAATTTGAAATAATTTTTTTTGATAAAAAGAATTTAGATAAAATTGAAGTGTTTTTGCCCATAAAATTTAAAGCCAAGTTGCCAATTGCACATATACATGAAAATAAGCAAGGGCAGCAGTTGTTATACTATGCAGTTAATACATTTATTTACGAATACAATTTAACTACAAATAACATAACGATGAGTTATATTAGAGGACAGTTCAGATCATGTCCTGCACAAATGGAATTAGAAATGGCCGCTTTAATTCGTAAGCTTGAAAATATGTGATTTGAAGTACTCAGTTAAATTTTTGTGTTTGTCATCAATTTGCAATAACTGAGCAATAAAATCCTCTAAGTTTGGATACTCGCTAAAACCAGTTTCTGTCCAAACCGTCCCATCACTTTTTTTACATAGAAGTATTTTCTGTGAATCTGAAATTGCGGCATACAGTTTTAGATGACTAGGATTTGTTAAATCAATATAAAAAAAAAGGTCCGTTTTCTGATTTTTAAGTTTGTTTGAGTGATTGAGTTTTTTAACCAGTTTAAAGTATTCTTGCTTAACAAAAGGGGATGATTCCATTTCAGATTACAGCTGCAAGTGGTGGGCTAGTTTTAAAAGTAATATACAACACAACCAGGTTGAGGTAATTCCGCTAATCGGACGTTAGGCTAGTCAAAAATGACTCAGCTTATGTCGATAAGCACGTATGTATAAATACTTAATTTTTTTAGGTTTATTATTTGCAATTACTGAAGTGATTCATGCGCAGACGACGACAGAAGACGTGCTACAAACTGATTATGCCATCACTCCTGAAGAAGTTGAGAATATCGAAAAACGACAAATAGAGTTGATCGCGCAAAATGAAAATTTAAGTAAAAATTCATCGCGTACGATCGCCTCGCTTGATAATGATACTCGTAAGAGCCATAGCACAGAGGTGGAAAATTTAAATCAGTGTTCTATGGAACGGCAGTTTTATGAAAAACAAATCAACAAGTCCACTAAGCTTAAAGACTTACTAGTCACGCGTGAGATGGCAGAGTCAAAATTATCAAAACAATGCATCACGCACATTATGAAAAGGTTTTCTGTATCAAATAGGAGTTATGCCAATTGTTCAAAATCGACGGGAGCAACACAAACTCCCGGTGCCAAGCCTTGTGTAACAGAAAATCTGGTTAATTTAACTTACAATTCTTATATGGATGTAACTGAGTGTTTAAATTTGGATCCCAAACTTCTGATGTCTAAAATTGGCTATGAAAGTGGTTTTTTTATTAATGCTTTAGGTAGCGCTCAAGATGGGGGGCTCGGGCAGCTGACTCGTCCGGCTATAGCTGAGGTTAATAATCATGTTGAACGTTATGTGGCCGAGATCGCAAAGGCCGCAGCATCTAAGCCTTCATGTGCAAGACTTCTTAAATACAAATCTTTTTTTAAAAAAGTCCCGATCGAGGCCGAAGAAAGATGTTCGGTTATAGGCTTACCTGAAAATCCCCTGAAAAATATTTTGTATATGGCTCTTTTAAATAGAATAAATATGGATCAAATATCAGGTATAAAATATGTAGCGGGGCATGATTACTTAAATAAGAATAGAAACATAGCCGCAATTGAAAATAATGAAAACGATGAGATGGGCGGCGCCTTTAAAACTTATGCTATAAAAGAAAAACTTGTTAAGCTTGGAATTAAAAATCCTAATATGCACACCTTTAAAGATATTATAGCTCTGGTCGGTTATAACACGGGCGTGCGTACCGCGATGAATATATTCAGAAACTATTTAGACCAGAGAATTGAAAATAAACTTAAGCTGACACTGGATGATTTTGATTTTAATAATACAAAAATAAAAAAAGATCCTATTACCGGTGAAGTAAAAGATGTGGTTTCGATAGCCAGATCCTATGTTATGTCTAGCTTTATAAATCCAAATAATCCCGAGAGTACCAATTTAGATAAAGCAAAAAGACGAAATATGTTACCTAAGTTATGGTCCGCAGCTTATACCAAAACCTTTCCCGAATATTTAACTTACAAGGCAAACAGTTACGATGGAAAATCCAGTGAGCGCTATAACGTGTACGGATTTCCAGGTTATTTAAATTTGGTCGCCGAGCGAAATAAGATTATTCGCGCAGACTTTGAAAGTGCAAACCTTGATCCGAACTTATGCTCTGATCCTAATTTTTTAAAAATGAAGAATTAAGCTATTTTTAAAGCTCTATACACACAATTGTGCATAATTATTCAGCACAAATGATATATTATTTGATACCTTTACTCTAAAAAAATAGAACATATGCATGGCTAAAAAAACGGGTGAATTGACCCCACTTATGAAGCAGTACTGGGATATAAAATCTCTGCATCAAGATAAAATTCTACTTTTCAGAATG
This sequence comes from Bdellovibrionota bacterium, assembly GCA_038042235.1. Classification (GTDB taxonomy): domain Bacteria; phylum Bdellovibrionota; class Bdellovibrionia; order Bdellovibrionales; family Bdellovibrionaceae; genus Pseudobdellovibrio. Next base: position 9,735 of record JBBTEQ010000171.1, read on the forward strand.
GGCGACTTTTACGAATTATTTTATGATGATGCCACCAAAGCTTCGCCAATTTTAGGAATTACATTAACTTCACGAAATAAAAAATCAGAAGATCAAACTCCGATGTGCGGGTTTCCACATCACTCAGTTGCAGGGCCAATTAATAAATTATTAGCCTCTGGGCACAAAGTTGCAATTTGCGATCAGGTTGAAGATCCCGCGCTGGCAAAAGGAATTGTAAAACGGGCGATTACCAGAATCTTAACTCCGGGAATGGTTTACGATAGTGAAACCTTAGATCAGACCAAAGCCCATTATATTTCGGCCATCGATGAAGACCAAATCAGTTTTATTGATACAACCACTGGGGAATGTTTCTTTTTTAAGTCTAATAACTTAGCGGACAAAATTAAGTTATTAGATGTGCTACCTGTTGCTGAAATTATAGTGGCAGATCAGAATGAATCTTGGTTAACAGAAACCAAACTTAACGAGCGCTATGTTATATCTGAATGTAAAACAGAAAATTTGAGTTCTGCTGAACGTTTGTATGAATATATAAAAACATTGGCCCATAAAGAACTGCTTCAAATACTCAGACCTTTTGAAGAAAAACAGTTTGAGCACAGATTACAATTATCACAAACGACTTTAAGACATCTTGAAATATTCTCAAATTATAGAGGAGAGCTTCAAGGTTCACTTTATAATGCGATCAATCGCACTAAAACCTCATCGGGCGCTAGACTTCTGCGCCAGTGGATGAACTTTCCGCTTAGAAATAAAGTCCAAATATCAGAGCGCTATGATCAGATCGATCAATTCCGTGAACATATGCTGGAGCTTAAAAAAGTTCGCGAAGTTTTAGCCGGCATGGGAGACATTGAAAGACGTCTGGGTAAAATTGCTCAGCCTCAATGTCATGGGCGTGATTTAGTGGCTTTGTCAGACTCAATTGATGCTGGACTTTCGGCACTTAAGTGGTGTGAAAAGTTTTACAAAATAAATACTACGTCTCAGGCAACAGAGATATCATCAGAGATTAAATCTAGAATTAATGAAGATGCACCTGTCAGCGTGAAGCAAGGTCATATTATAAAAAAAGGGTTTTCAGCCGAGCTAGATGAATTAATTGATCTTTCAACTAACGCCAGTGAACTTATTGCTAATCTTGAAAAATCAGAAAAAGAAAAAACTGGAATTTCATCTTTAAAAATTCGCTACAATAATGTTTTTGGTTATTACATCGAAATTACTCATTTGCATAAAGATAAAATTCCCTCGCATTATCAACGTAAACAAACCTTAGCCAATGCCGAAAGATATTGTACCGATGAGCTGATAGAGCTTGAAAAAAAGGTGCTCTCGGCCCAAGTTAAGCGTTACGAGCTAGAATTTATATTATTTGATGAACTAAGAAGAGATATTCTGACTAAGGCTTCAGAGCTTTTGGGTCTAGCTAAAATCTGCAGTGAACTAGATGTGATTTCAGCTTTTGCATGGTTAAGTCTAGAAGAGTCTTACACAAGACCTCAGTTGGTGGAAGATAAAAGATTATATCTTGAAAACTCACGACATCCGGTTGTAGAGCAATTTGCGCGCGGAAAATTTGTTGCGAATACCATCGATTTAAAATCTGAAGATTGTTTATTAATTACCGGGCCCAATATGGCAGGTAAATCTACGCTTATGCGCCAAGCGGCCTTAAGTGTTATCTTAGCTCAGATGGGATCATTTGTTCCTGCTAGCAAAGCTGTTATCTCTGTTTATGATGCGATCTACACTCGCATTGGTGCCAGCGATCAGTTATCGGAAGGGCTTTCTACCTTTATGGTCGAAATGACCGAAACCGCACAGATGTTAAAATCGGCCACCAAAAATAGTTTATTAATTTTAGATGAGGTCGGGCGGGGTACAGCGACTTTTGATGGAATGGCACTGGCTCAGTCTATTTTAGAATACATTTTAAATAATTTAAAGAATCATGTTTTCTTTGCAACTCATTACCATGAGCTGACAGATTTAGAAAAAAACTTTACGCAAATTAAAAATGCACATATGAAGGTTTTAGATAATAAAAATGGCCAGATTGAATTTTTACATGTGCTGATGTCAGGTCCGGCTGGTCATAGCTACGGCGTTAAAGTTGCAGAGCTGGCGGGTATACCTAAAGAAATCACCATTCGTGCTGCAAGTTTACTTAAAAATCTAGAGGGTGCTAAAGTGGACAATAAAGTATTAGTGAAAGCTCAGATGTCGCTTTTTGATAAAGAAGATCATTCTAAAAGTCAGATGTTGATTGATGAACTAAAAAAATTCCCGATCCAGAAGT
>JBBTEQ010000172.1:0-20880 GCA_038042235.1 Bdellovibrionota bacterium
TTCATTTACCTTCTGTATCAAACAAGCTAATGTCTCACTATGGCACAAAATAAAAAATCAGGTTTGGCTGACGATTATCTTCACGGTTTTACTCCAGCAGAACAAAACCGACTTTATGAGCAAGCAGACATTTTAAAAAATTATATTTATGACAGTGTTGATTTTACCGCGCAGAAAAATATAGTTGAAGTTGGTTGTGGAGTTGGCGCACAAACAGAACTTCTTCTTAAAAAGTTTAAGCATCTGCATGTTGATGGCATTGATGCCTCAGCCAGCCAAGTGGCTCGTGCAAAAAAACATTTAGCACCCTACATAAAACAAAAACGTGTAAGTATACAAACTGGCGATGCTCTTAATTTACCCTTTAAAGAAAATGTTTTTGATGGAGCATTTGTTTGCTGGTTGCTAGAACACGTTAGCGAGCCTTTGGGAATTTTAAAAGAGATTCGTCGCAGCCTTAGACCCGGCGGAAAAGTTATTTGTAATGAAGTTATGAATTCAACTTTTTTTATTCATCCTTACAGCCCCGCCACCATGACGTATTGGTTTCAATTTAATGACCATCAGTGGTCTATTAAGGGAGATCCTTTTGTAGGTGCTAAACTTGGTAATTACTTAACAGAGGCTGGTTTCAGAGATGTTAAAATGAATCCGCGAATTGTTCATTGTGATAATCGAGATCGCCAGCAAAGAGCTATTATTATTGATTATTGGACTGATTTGTTATTGAGCGGAGCGCCGGGTTTATTAAAAGCCAAAAAAGTAAGCTCGCCATTGATTAAAGAAATGGAAGTTGAGCTTAAAACTCTAAAAAATGATAAGGACTCCACATTTTTTTACGCCTTTATGCAGGCTGAAGGCTACGCTTAAAATAACATATCTAAAAAGATTGGCCTTCAAAATGCAAAAACAAAAAGCTAAGCGGGACCACCCAACTTAGCTTTTAATGACAGTTCAGAACTCCTTCAGCGAAAGGAGGTCCGAATGCCGAATCTTCCATACAACTATAGAAGATATCGACGTTTTTTAAAGTTTCTTAAGGTTATTTTAAGTCTAGTTTTGCTAGTGCTTGAAATTATTAAGAAATTTTTGGATCTTTAATCGATGAGTGCCTAATAGTTTAATAATCACAACTTTCGGGTACGCGGTTTACAGATAGTGGATTCATGATCTGAAATCTTTGTCCACTTTCTAAATTTAAATCTTCATGAGTAAAGTTAACAATGCTTCCTTCAGGAAAATAAGCTTCGCAATAATCTGGAGCAATACGCACAAATAATAACTGATATACATTGTTACGGTGATTGAAATATTTTTTAATTCTAAAAGATTTTTTGTTGGTGCACCCACCACTCGCTACTTGGATACTTACGGTATCGGATGTCATATATAATCCAAACAATGGTTCGATAAAACCTTCTGCGGCTTGAACACTGAAACTGGCAATCAACATTAAAATAACTAGCGATGTTTTCATTTTGTTTCTCCTTTTTTTGAGATAACGCTTTGCTGTAGTAACGTTATTTTCCTTAATTTGATGCTTGTATATGATCTCAATCATATTTTTTTTCATTAGAATGCGTATATTAGTTATCAGGAGGTATTATGAATCAGATAAAAATATGGAATCCATTTAAAGAACTTGAAACATTTCAAAGTCAATTGTCCCGTTTTATAGGTGATGACTGGAGCGACGTGAGCACAGAAACCAAGACGGCTTTTACTCCGAAAGTTGATATTTATGAAGATAAGGAGTCTTATCGATTTAAAGTTGAACTTCCGGAAGTGAAAAAAGAAGATATTAAGGTGGAGTGTGATCACGGCGTAATGACGATTTCGGGACATAAGGTATTTGAAAATGAAACGAAAAGTGATGATAAGAAGTATCATCGTATTGAAAGAAGTTACGGTAGTTTTACGCGTAGTTTTACGCTACCTGATGCCGCGAATGCTGAGATGATTAATGCAGAGTATACCAACGGTGTACTTGATGTAAAAGTTGCTAAAAAACTATTGGGCACGGCTGCAGCAAAAAAGATTACGATAAAATAAAATTATAACGGTCCTCAGCGACTGATCTCGACTCTGGGCCGATATTGGAGAGAGGCCATTCAAACCAATTTTGCAACACCAATCATTGGTGCATGCGGTTGGGGCTTCTCTCCTATCTTTAATTTAGTTTTTATTATTTATAAACTATGATCGAAAGTGGGATTGTTTTAAGTTCATCGCGCTCAATAAACTGTATCCAAAGTCTGTAAGCACCTTCCGCAGGAAATGTGGCGTGTATCATTCCAGTGTTTGGAGCGCCTCCAGCCATTGGATGAACGTGTAAAAGCTCAGTGCCGCTTGTTGGTGTTGCAATAACATGAGCGAGAGCGCCTAGATAAGGAGCCATGATAGGTTCAAGACCATCTTTTCTAGTCACTTTAAAATTAAGCATGACCATCCGCCCTGCGCGAACTTTGGTATTAGCTAATTCAAGTTGGGTTTGCTTATCTGAACCTGTTCTGATGTCAGCTAGAGGTAGTAATGGATTCTCAACTTGACCGTTAGCAATTTGCAACAAGATTGATGACATAAGCTCAGCGCCATCAAGTAATTCGCCCTGCGCCCAAACAATATAATTTCCATTTACTGGCAAAGTTAACTCAGCTTTCCAAACATTATTATTAAAAGTTGGGTGCACATGATTAAATTCTTTTAGTGCGGCATCATAAATTATTAAGTGCAATTTTTGAGTGTGGCTTTCATTTAAATCTTGATCGGTAATATTTTTATTTTGTTCAGAATCAAATAATTTAAAAAAATACTCAATTTGGCCCGCATTTTTTGCGCCAGAATGTTCTGGCTTAATTTGAACTCGCGAGCTTGCTGTCACTTTGGCAAAAACCAGCGGAGAAAATAATAGTAAAAGCAAAGTGATAAAAATTGATAATTTAGTCATATAAGTGTCCTTTTTTTGTTTAATTGTACAGATATCTCACAAATAAGTAGTGGACTAGACAAAAGTAATATTGTGTCTCAAAATGTAGAAACTATATGTCTATGAATTAGACTAATGAATGATTAATGCCTCAATCTGATAATTTAAATGCATTAAAAGCCATAATAACAAGCAGACGCCTAACATATATTCAAGATTTGCACGCAAAAAGCCGAATTTTAAGTGTACGTAGAAATTAAGTTTTAACCACAATTACAGGAGTACGTGTGCCATCAATACCTTATGTTATAGAGCAAACTTCAAAAGGCGAACGTTCATATGATATTTATTCAAGGCTGCTTAAAGATCGTATTGTAATTTTAGGCTCACCGGTTACTGATGATGTGGCTAATGCCATTGTGGCGCAGTTTTTGTTTTTAGAAGTTGATAACCCCGAAAAAGATATTCATTTTTACATTAATTCACCGGGCGGCAGTGTTTCAGCAGGGCTTGCGATTTACGATATTATGCAATTTGTAAAATGCGATGTGGCTACTTATTGTATGGGCCTAGCGGCCAGCATGGGTTCATTATTGTTAACTGCTGGGGCTAACAAAAAACGTTTTTCAATGCCGAACTCGCGCATTATGATTCATCAGCCGTTATTGCATGGCGGAGGTTTGTCGGGGCAGGTTACGGATATTGAAATTCACGCTAAAGAGTTGATTAAAACCAAAGAAAAGCTAACTAAAATTTACGAAAAACACACGGGTAAGGATTATCCAACGCTGTTTGCGGCCATGGAACGAGATAATTTTATGGATCCAGAAACCGCCAAATCTTTTGGCTTGCTAGATCATATTGTGGATTCACGAAAAACTAATAAAGGATAATGGAATATGTCGACACCTACAAATAATAGCTTACGTTGTTCATTCTGCGGCAAAGGTCAAAAAGAAGTTAAAAAATTAATTGCTGGTCCGGGCGTTTACATTTGTGATGAGTGTATTGATTTATGCATGGATATTATTGACGAGGAAAAAGACAAAGAGGTGGCCGTTAAGGGTGCCTTTAGAATTCCTAAGCCTCTCGAGATCAAAGCGTTTTTAGATGATTATGTAATCGGGCAGTTGCAGGCCAAAAAAACAATTGCTGTGGCCGTTCATAATCACTACAAAAGAATTAACGCTCTTCAGGGAAAAAAATCTTCTGATGTTGAGCTGCAAAAATCTAATATTTTGCTGATTGGACCAACGGGTTCAGGAAAAACTTTAATAGCACAGACCATTGCAAAAATTTTAAATGTTCCTTTTGCTATGGCCGATGCCACAGCCTTAACTGAGGCCGGATATGTGGGCGAAGATGTTGAAAACGTTATTTTAAATTTATTGCAGGCTTCTGACTACGATATTGAAAAATGTAAGCGAGGTATAATTTACGTTGATGAAATTGATAAAATTTCACGTAAATCAGAAAACCCATCGATCACTCGCGACGTCAGTGGTGAGGGTGTACAGCAAGCTCTACTTAAAATTTTAGAGGGCACAGTTGCAAACTTGCCACCTAAAGGCGGAAGAAAGCATCCACAGCAGGAGTTCATTCAAGTGGACACAACAAATATTTTATTTATTTGCGGCGGAGCCTTTGTGGGTTTAGATAAAATTATTGAAAACCGTACAGTTAATAAATCAATGGGTATTGCTGGCGATATTGTTTCACGCAGTGATGATCAGACCGAACATTTACTGTCTAAGGTAGAGCCTGACGATTTATCTAAGTTCGGTTTAATACCTGAGTTTATTGGTCGTCTTCCTTGCATCGCAACATTGGCGCCGCTAAATGAGGCGGTCTTACAGGATATTTTAGTGCGACCAAAAAATGCATTGGTTAAACAGTATCAGAAATTATTTTCATTTGAAAATGTGGATCTTAAGTTCACAGATGCCGCAATTAAGGCCATTGCACAAGAAGCTTTAAAACGAAAAACAGGAGCGCGTGGTTTGCGGGGAGTTATTGAATCTTCAATGCTAGACGTAATGTTTGATGTGCCGGGCATGACAAATGTAAAAGAAGTCATAGTGGATGAAAATGTAATTCGAGAAGCCCAACAGCCTAAATTTGTTTATTATACTGATGAAGAGATGAAAGTTCGCGCAGAAGTAGCCGCAGCCAAAAAACAGAGCGAAAGCGCCTAGTTGACCGTCACTGCGGCCTAAGACATAATGTCTCCTTTGATTAAAAAGGGGGCATCTGTGTCGCAAATTCAAATTCATCTACTTTCAAAAGACATCAACTCATTAAGTGGACAAACTTTGGTGGTTTTTGCAAAAGCAACCACCGACAAAAAAGATGCAAAACTACAAACTGCTAAAATCACTCATGTCGATACAGCTAAGGCTCTGCAAACATCTTTGGATGAAAAATTAATTACGGGCTCTGCCAGTGAAGTTATTTCGTTTCGCGAAGCCAGGTTTTTAGGCTTCAGAAATGTAATAAGTTTGGGCCTAGGTGTTGAGGCTAAATTAACTGAAGAGGACGTTCGTCAGGCAGCGGCGGCTTTGTGTAAAGAAATTAAAACATTAAAAACCACAGAAGTATTTGTAAATTTTGATGGCGTCACTGCGAGCAAAAAAGATTTAGCTGGTTACACTCAGGCTTTTGTTGAAGGTGTGCTATTGGCTTCGTATAGTTTTGACGAATTAAAATCAGCAGATAAAAAGAATGATAAAATTATTATTAATTTGATTACGAAATCTGGAAAAGACAAAGCCGTACTAGCCGCGTTTCAACAAGGAAATATTTTAGCTGTCTGTACTAATTTTGCTAAACGCCTTGGCGACATGCCCGGCAATTTAATGACTCCTACAATTTTAGCGGAATTTACAATGGATGCGGCCAAAGGCACTGGATTAAAAGTTACCGCTTGGGACAAAAAGCGTATTGAAAAAGAAAAAATGGGCGGACTCTTGGGAGTTGCGCAAGGTTCGGCGCAAGAACCAAGATTTATCGTGATGGAATACAATGGCGCTGCAAAAACCAAAAAACCTGTGGCCTTTGTTGGTAAAGGTTTAACTTTTGATACCGGTGGAATCAGCATTAAGCCCAGCGCTAAAATGGAAGATATGAAATATGATATGGGCGGGGGAGCCGCGGTTATTGCAACTATGCTGGCTATTGCTCAGCTTAAATTAAAAATAAACGCGATTGCTTTTGTACCGGCCACTGAAAATATGCCGGGAAGTCGCGCTACAAAACCGGGAGATATTCACACCGCCCGTAACGGAAAAACATTTGAGGTGAATAACACCGATGCCGAGGGGCGTTTGATTTTATCTGATGCGCTTTGTTACGCATCAGAGCAGCACCCTGAGGTTATTATTGATGCTGCTACATTAACTGGAGCCATGGTTGTGGCCTTAGGCAATGTTCATACAGGCTATTTCACACGTCATTCTGCTTTAAAAACAAAAATTGAAAAAGCGGCTAGCAGTTCAGGCGAACTTGTTTGGAATATGCCTTTAACAGATGCGCATGTTAAAGATATGAAGGGAACTTTTGCCGACCTTTCAAATGTATCGAGTGCTAATGGTGCAGGCTCGGCTACTGCAGCCGGATTTTTAGAACAATTTGTTGATTCAGAAATTCCTTGGGCCCATTTTGATATCGCAGGAACAGCTTGGGCTTGTGGTAACAGATTAAACTACTGCAGCGCTAAGGGTGCCACGGGCGTAATGGTTCGTACATTTGTGGAAATTGCAAAGCAGTACGTTAAGTAATTAAAATTCCAGAACTATTGGTTTTTCGGCAGGGTTGTCAAAAGCGGAAGCCGGAGACCTATTGAAATCAGCAGATTTATTTTTGCCTTCAACACTTTTAAACTCAACACGCTTTAAAACCCACTGGCGTGGCCATTCATCGGCTGAGTTTGAAAAAGTAACAACAGCATTGAACCCGTCAAAGCTGAATTCGGCATTACGGGGCTTTTGATCTAATATTTTTTCAATTGGAAGATTTATAGCGGCGATTTCAGTTGGGTCCTGAGCCGCAGTACAAGGCGTTCTAACTTTCATTAAAGGAGCTTCGCCTCCTACAGAAATTCCTTCAGCGGTAAATTCGACCACTATTTCAGAATAAGTTTTACAAAGTGCCGAAGAAAATCCTGAAAAAGAAATAGTTTTTTTTCCGTTAATCGTAGGCGTTACCTTAATTTTTTTTTGTAATTGAGCTTTGATTTGTGCTGAGGTGAGATTTGTTATTTGAAAAACCTTGCCATTAATCGTAGCCAGATCTCTGGTTAGTTCACTTTGTACTGCGATATTTTCAGATATCGAATAAAAAAAACTAAGTCCCAGCGAAAAACATAAGATAAAAAATCCGATATTTTTTATTTTTGTAGTCATATAGCAAACCTCGTCTTGTATACTATATGCTACCACAGCTTGCTTTTGTATACTTGCTAAATTCAACATTCATATCTTTAGCCTCTAGACCTATGGCGAGCAGCCCGACTTTAGCTGACCAACCATAAACATTTTCTTCGGGGCATCTAGCGCGGCTGTCATATAAGTCAGTTACACAAAGCTTTTTATAAACGGCACCGGGAGAGTTCAGACTTTCGGTCGATGATTTATCGGCATGCGTGCGCAAAAATCCACCGGCAAGTTCACTGCCGATCATGTATATAACTGGTTCTGCGGAAGCCTGCTCTGAGGTTACGACCGAGGGGATGCCCTCTTGAATAATAACCTGTTCGATGCTTTTTCCGCCCTTAGCAGCTTTCATTTTTTTGCGCGCATTATAGGTCCATTCTTTAACCTCTTGTGCGGAGTTAACTTTAACAACCCCAAGCCCGTAGGTTCCGGAATTGTTTTTAACAAAACAGAATGGCTCCTGAGAAATTTTTTCTTCAGCGTATTTTATTTTCAACTTATTCAGAAACTGATCAACTTGAGTGGCTAGTTGGTCTCGGCTGATATCACTGTTGATATCGAATTCAGAAAATTCCTCAGTTTCAACTCTTAATAAAAATGGATCTACTTTGATAATTTTGGCAAAGTCATTTGTCAGCTGGTTATAGTTTTTAAAGTAGCGGGATTTTTTTCGTTGGTACCAACCAAGTTCACGCGGTGGGTTCATGGGTGTTGTTAATTGCGCAGACCAATCTTCGATAGGAAAAGAAAAATCATTATTGCTGATCACGAGATCGGGTTTAAAGTCGCGAACCCAGTCCGAGCTTTCAAAACCACTGCCAAGCTGCACTTTACGGCCGGTTGCGGATTCTAAAGTTAGAACTTCCGGCAGATCTTTGGGAAAGGCCAAACGAACTTCGGTGCCACCTTGAGATAGCAAATCCGAAATAGTCGCAATATTTTCAAGATAGTAGGGGTTTTTAGTATGCTCTTCCGTGATCATAAGAATTTTCTTAACCGGAAATTGGTAGTGCATACGAATATATTTTTTAAATAAATCCACCGAGGTTTCTTTGTCGGTAGGGCAGATGTTGTTGAAACCCGCAGGAAAAATATTGGCATCAACGTTGGTGATTTTGTAACCTGAATCACGGATGTCATAACTGGAATAAATGGGATAGTTTAATTGTGCTGCCATTCCACAAAACCATTTGTGTAACTCATCAAAATTATCACATATCTGATTATGTAAATAGGAGCAGGCAATTGAATTAGCATTATTAATCATTGATAAAAACCTTCAATTAAAAATTTTTTCTGTTTTTCGCAGTAAGCTGCAAAGCGTGTCACAGCTGAGGGGGCCGAGCCCGATTCCGTTTCATCCATTCGATAGCGATCGAATTTATTAAGTTGATCATACAAAGAAATAGATAAGTTTTTCTTGAAATCTTTTGATTGAGAGTCTCGTTTAAGAATGGCAAAAAAAGGTTCGTACATATTGATTAAGCGATCTGTCAAATCTGCATTTTGCGGAGCCAGGGGGCTTTCCATAACATAAATAAAGTATTTCTGCACTTCGCCTAAAAAAATTAGATCTTCATGTAAATGTGAATTGTACATCAGCTCTGTTGTTTCGATCAGATAGTCATAAAGTTCGCTTAAAGAAAGCATATTGCTTTTAAAATTTTCATCCAGTTGTTTTTTGATAAGCTGAGCTTGTTTAAAATTATTAATACGATACTGATTTTTCATTAAAGCGAGATTAATTTTGGTTTTTGGAAGAATATTTGATTTGCGTAGAGCCAGCTCGTTTAAACTGAGAATTGCTTTTTCGGATTCATTATTTTTTTCATATATTTGGGCCAGATACCAAAGCGTTTGGTCGTAAACGGGGTCGATGGTGCCATCTCTAAAAAGACTAAGTCTTAATAAAGTAGTCTTCGCTTCCGCTAAGTTATTATTTTTGAAATTTTTTTGGGCCTCTAATAAAAGTTGCTCTCGTTCACTGAGGGGTTTAATTTCTCCGGCCCCTTCGGTAGAATCAAAAAGCGCACAACTGGTTAGGCAACAGCTAATCAGCAGAGCTAATATTATTGTAAGTTTTTTGTAAATCTTTAACATTTTCACTATTTTGTCTTAGTTCAAAGCATTTGTATACTTTTAGACTGCTTCTGAGCTGCTTCAATCGACTTTGTAAGTCATTTTCAAGACTTAGATAGTATTTGATAAGCTCATTTACACGGGGCGACCTAATGTTAGATGCAGCATTTTTTTGTGCATGAGTCCATGAAGGTATTCGGTTAATAATAACTGAGCTTAGTCTGTAACCCTGTTTTTGGATTTCGCGGCTTAATTTTTGCGCCTCGGTTATGCGCGAACTGTCTAGAGCGGTGACCAGAACGAACTCGGTCTCTGCTGATATCAGTAGGCGGTGGCAGCTCATAACATAATTCTCTAAAGGGCCTTGCCATTTTTGAACGGCCTCAAAAAAAGCAGAGAGTTCTTTCATAAAATAAGAACCGGTTAGAACCTCGAGTGCTTTTAAAACCTGAGTGGTTCCATAACTTAATATTTTAAGGTTAAACATTTTTTTTAAAACGCTTTTTTTTGTATGGGGCTGGTCATTGTTTTGGCGGAACCAACTGGCCACGCCTTCGTTAAAGAGCGCAGAAATTTTTTCGGGTGCACGTAAAAAATTCCATGTGTGCTGCGATGGGGGCGTATCTAAAATAACCAAATCAAATTTATTAGATGAAACAAAGCGATAAAGACTGATCAAGGACGTAAACTCCTGAGAGCCGCTTAAACGCCCGGAGAGCTGTTGATAGAGCTTATTCTGCAGTAGCGCTTCAATATTGGCGCGCCCGGAAGTATCATCTGAATCTTTATCAGCGGCGCTGCGTATAAACCATTCAAAAGTTTTTTTGTGATTAATGATGCAGGACCAAAGCTCACCTTTTGAGTCGCTAGCTAGGTTCACCTGATGAAGTTCGCCATCGGTTTTAATTCCCAGGGCCTGTGCTAAACGCAAAGAGGGGTCAATAGTTAAGACTAATACTTTTTTGCCAGAGCTCGCTTGGCCTACACCTATACTGGCCGCCATGGTGGTTTTACCAACACCTCCAGAGCCTATGCAGATCAGTGTTTTAGTTGAGGGTAGTAAAGTGATCATAACGAAACCTTCAAATGTTCTGTTAAAACATTAATGAGAGTTTCACTCTGAAGGCTTGCAACTAGCGGCAGTTCTATAAAATCAATTCCAGCTTTTTTTAATTGTAATCGAGATTTGGCCTCTGAGGCTAAGATATTTTGTAACGAATCCTGTGCCTCCTGCGTAAGCTCAGTCAAATCATCAGAAGTTAATCCGGAAATTTTATTCAGATAAACTTTCGCTTTGATGTTAAATTCTTTTTTGAGTTGCTGAAACAATTCAATGCTTTCACTTATCGGCAGCTCTTCCGGCAAAGTCAGAATATGAACTTGTGTAAAATCGGGGTTGCGCAGCCAGGCATCAATACTTTTAGACTGCTCGCCCATGGGGCCGAAAGGTATGGCCTCGCTCATTGCGGCGGGAGCTCTTATCAAACTTAAGAAATGTCCAGTGGAGTAGGAATCAATAACAATCTGATCGTAAGGCATGGGTGGGCCTTGTTTTCGCGGAGAAGAGGTCATTTTGCCGAGTAATGCTAGTTCGTGCAAACCGGGCGCAACCTGAATCAGACTTTTTGAAATCGCGTTTTCAAAAAATAAACGGTATAAACTTTCTATCTTTAATAGGTGTAATGAGTATTCTTTCAGGCAGTCCTCTGGGCTCCACTGACTGATATCAAGATGGGGTTTCAAGGCTAGAGGTTTGTAAGAAATTTCAGGTAAATTGAGGTAATCTTTATAAAAACTATGTTCACTGAGTTCGCAAAGCAAAACAGACTGCGTTTCACTGCTAAAATAGTGAGCTAAAACCACTGAAAAGAGTGATTTCCCGGTGCCGCCTTTGCCTGTTATAAGATGCGCTTTTTTTACCATTGCATTTGCCTAAATTATACCCTAGTTTGCCCAGTAGCGATTTTTAGCTAAATTAAATATCTAAGTATTCGATATAAAATAGCACGATAAGGAGAGACTGTGAAAGCTCAAATTCAAGTAACTGAAGGTCTTCAAAGAAAATTGAATGTAGAAATCCCGGTTGACGCGGTCAAGTCGGCCTTCAATAAGATTTATAATGATATTCAGAAGCAAGTTGAAATCAAAGGCTTTCGCAAAGGCAAAGCTCCGCTTAACACAATTAAAACAATGTACAAAGATCGCGTAAGTGGTGATGTGGCTCAGGACCTAATTTCTTCACACTATCCACGAGCTATTAAAGAGCAAAATATTGATCCGATTAATTATCCTGAGTTTGAATTTGAAGACCCTTCTGAAGCAAAAGATTTTGCCTTTACCGCTGTTTTTGATATTCGCCCTGAAGTGAAAGTTAAAAAATGGGAAGGTTTAGAAGTAGAAAAAGAAAAACTATTTATAGATGCAAAGCGCGTAGAAGAAGTTTTAACTAATATCCGCAACTCTAAAGTATCCTATGAGGATGTTTTAGAAGTCCGCCCAGCCATTATGGGTGATGTCGCAATTATTGATTTTGATGGGATTGTTGATGGCAAACCACTTGAAAATGGCGCGGGTCGCGATCAAAGTTTAGAGTTGGGTTCAAAGCAATTTATTGACGGTTATGAAGAGGGCATTGTTGGCATGAAGGTTGGAGATACCCGCTCCTTGAGTTTAAAATTTCCATCGCCGTATCACTCCGTAGATTTGGCTGGCAAGCCGGTAGAGTTCAAAGTGACTTTAAAATCTCTGAAGAAAAAAGTTTTGCCCGAAATTACTGATGAGTTATTAAAAACAGTTGGGGCTAACCAAACAGTGGAAGAGTTTAAAAAAACAGTTTATGCGGATTTAGAGCAATCAGAAAAAAAACGCATTGAAGATAGTTTCAAAAATCGTCTTTTAAAAAAATTAGTTGAAGCTAACCCGGTTGATGTGCCGGCTTCATTACTGAAAGATCAGAAAGCTGCGCTTATTGAGGACTTCAGAAAACGCATGACTGAACAAAACATGCAGCCTACAGAATTTGAAGCTTATGTACAAAAATGGGATTCTGATTTTGCTAAAAGTGCCCATGAAATGATTCAGTCGAGTTTTTTAATTGATAAACTGGCTATTGATCACGATCTGATATGTAAAAACGAAGACCTCGAGCAAAGGTTTGACGAGTATACTAAGCAAACAGGCATTGAGCTGGCGCGTATTAAAGAATGGTATTCTAAGCCTGAACAGATGAATAAGTTAATGTATACGATCACCGAAGAAAAAGTCGTTAAGCTTTTAACTGATAAAACAAAAATCAAAGAAGTTGACGCTAAAGATTTAAAAGAAGATCAGACCTAGTTAATTTTTTGAGTTTACTGTTGCGACATATTCTTAAGGGTCTTCCAGGCTTTCAAGTACGAGAAAGCCTGATAGGCTTGGTAATCAGATTTAAATAATTTTTCCATATCCGACAAATCGGCATCTTTTTTAGTCGATATATTTTTCCACCAAGCAGTGGTATTTTTTTCTAAACTGATTTTCATCAATGAGTTGTTGAGCGCCTTTTTACTATCCAATTTGTTTTTTTCGTTGAGTTTTTCTTTTTCACCTTTTAAGTGTCCCACAATATCCTTCTCACGGTAAAGTTGGCTTTTGTTAATGGCCTTAGCAAAAGCTTCAGAGTCGACATCTTCAATTTCGATATCGGGTTTAATTCCTTCGGACTGTATCGAAACTCCGCTTGGAGTGTAATAGCGCGCCACAGTTAATTTTAAGCCACTGCCGTCACCTAGCTTAATGGCGGATTGCACCGAGCCTTTTCCAAAGCTTCTAGAGCCCACAATAATGCCGCGTTTGTTATCTTGTAAAGCCCCAGCAACAATTTCACTGGCGCTGGCGGAAAACTCATTTATCAGCACGACAACAGGTACATCACTGAATAAACCCCGCTTACTGGCGTAAGAAATTTCTTTATTTTTTGAGTCGCGACCAATAGTGCTTACAATGACACCTTCCTTTAAAAACAAATCACTGATTTTAATGGCTTGATCTAAAAGTCCGCCGGGGTTTCTTCTGAGATCTATTAAAACCCCTTCAATTTTGCCGCCCTGTTTGGCCTTAAAATCAGTAAGAAGTTTTTCTAAGTCTGGACTCGTATTTTCAATGAAACTGGTAAGCCTAACATAAATATAGCCACCATCTAAAACTGTATTTTTTACTGATTTTATTTTAATGCGTCCACGTGTGATCACGATGTCGATAGGTTTTTCAGACGATTCGCGGACAACTGATAAAGTGATTTTGGCCCCATCTTTTCCTTTAAGTGCCGTCGAGGCATCAACCAGGCTATAGCCTTTTGTTGATTCGCCGTTGATAGCAACAACTTTATCGCCAGGCTTGATGCCGGCGTTCCATGCCGGCGTATCTTCAATCGGTGAAATAATAGTTAAAATATTATTTTGAATTGAAATTTCAATTCCTAGTCCGCCGAACTCGCCGGAGGTTTCAGATTCAAACTCTTTATACACATCTGGTGGCATATAACTGGTGTGGGGGTCTAGCTCACGCAACATGCCTTTGATGGCTCCGGTGATAAGTTTTTTAGTATCGACCTCTTCAACATAGTATTGTTGTATAAGGTTTAAAATTTTACTGAAAGTTTGCAATTCGGTGTATCGATCTTCCGCAAAACTGAGTAGAGGTCTGCCGCCAACAATAATTAATAGGGTCACTGTTAAAAAAATAATTTTATTTTTTTTCATAAAAGTATTCACCATTACTTTCTGTACCAGCTTTTGGGGTTGATCGGATTGTCAAAATGCCGTAGTTCAAAATAAAAATCTCCACCAGCGACGGCCCCCAGTTGCTCATTCTTTTCAACTAGGTCTCCAACTGATTTGCTTAAATTATTCATGCCGGCGTAGACAGAATAATAATTATCAGCATGCTGTATAATTAAAGTTTCGCGCCAGAGCATCAAGTCGTCACGAAAAATCACCTTTCCTGGACCGATAGCTCTAACAGTTAAGCCGGGGCTGGCTGTATACAACTCCCCACGATTGATTAAATAAAACTGATTGTCTTTATCACGTAAAGTTCCAAAATCTTGTTTTATAGAGCTCTCTAAAGGTCTTGTAAGATGGCCTTTGTAGACTAATAATGAGTCTTTTTTTGCATGCTGCAAAAATTTCATTTGTTGTGCTTCTAGCTGATAAAACTGTTCTTGTTGGGTTTTTAAACTTTCAACATTTTTTTGAATATCAGTTTCAGTTTCTTGTAAATTGTTTCGGGCCAAGGCCAATTGTTTGAGGGAAGAGCTGTATTCTTTAAATAAATCATAATCATATTTGTTTAGATTTTTTAATATTTTAATATCTCGGTCGAGTTTATTTAAGTCATTGATTAATAGGAGTTTGCCCCAGCTGTATTGTTTTAAAGAGGCCAAGGCTCTTAATCTTTTAACGATCAGTTTTTTTTTACTTTTAATTTTTGTGCGAATCGCACTGATTTCAATTTCAAGTTGTTCTTTTTCTACAAAAAGAAAGGTTTTATCTTCAAGCGAGGCGTTCAGTCGGCGTTCGATATTGGCTAGTTGCTCGCCCTCTTTTGAGGCGATTCCTTGTAAAGAAAAAAACAAAACAAAGGCAATAAATTTAATCATAGGACAATTGATTGAGTTTATTTACCGAAGCTTGAATAGTAAAAAATGAATTAATAAAAATAAACAAAAAGAGCAAAACAACGATCGATATAGATTCTGTTAATGAAAGAAAATGTAGGCTGTCTGAAATCATTCCGAAAAGGCCGGAGGTATTAAGCTTGTTTTTCAATAATGTAAATATCAATAGAACCGAGGAAAAAGCAATAATCAAGCTGGTGGATATAAATAGAAAAACATCCTTTAAAAAAATACGATAGACAGACCAGCGCGTAGCGCCCAGCAAACTATAGACCTCAATTTCCTGTTTAGAATCCTCAACATAGGATCGCATCATTAGCGCTACGAGATAGCTAATGCTCGTCACTAAAACTAAAAATACTGAGGCTCCAATAGATCTAAGTATTCTATCGATAAATTCAAGTTTTTTAAGCCAGCTGGCGCTATAGCTGATTTCGTCTACCTGAGCATTGGCACTCATTTTTTTTGCCAGCTCAGTAAAAATTGTTTCACGTTCGGTTAGCGTTAGAGAACTTTGCAAATCAACCTCAATTGTTTCGGGTATCAGATCGATCATCTCGTCTTCGGTTATGAGTCCCGAGGAAAAATTTTTAAGTGAATTTTGAAACTCAAGACCAGCTTTCTGGCGGTCTAAAACGACGGCACTTGAGACTTGAGGGGTTTGTTGTATCAAGTTCAGAACATCAGTTTTATCTTTGTCCGTGCTGTCAACTTTGAGATAAATATTCATTTTATTGGCGCGACTCCATAAACTCAGAAGTCCGATAAAGTTTTTATAACAAAGTAGACTCGTGATGATCATTAAAATAGATAAAGTAATTATAACAAACAAAGAAATTTTGAGTGGCGCTATTTTCATAAAATGTGGTCCTCGACAAGTTCTCCCTTATCTACTTTTAAAATACGACAGCCGGGCTCTTTAATTAACCGGTAATCGTGGGTTGCCACCACAAAGGTAACGCCACTTTTAGAAAACTTAAAAAATAAATTCATAATGGAGTTGCTTAACTCCGGGTCTAAGTTTCCGGTAGGTTCGTCTGCAATAACAATTTCTGGATCATGAATCAGGGCCCGTGCAATAGCAACGCGTTGTTGTTCTCCTCCGGATAAAAAATCAGGAAATTGATCTTGAACTTCGGTAAGCCCCACTTGAGAAATCATGGCACTAACTTTTTTTTGCCGTTCTTCTTTATTCACATTCAAAATTATTAAAGGCAATTCGATATTTTCAAAAACAGTTTTATTTTTTAATAATTTGTAACTTTGCAGAACAAAACCGATTTTGCGACGCAAAAATGGAATCTGCCCGCGCTTGAGCTGCCCTACGTTGTGTCCCAGTACCGAGACCTCTCCTGAGCTGATTTTTTCGTAGGCCGAAATCAATTTAAACAAAGTGGTTTTGCCGGCGCCGCTCGGTCCGATCAAAAAAATAAACTCACCTTTTTTAATTTTAAAAGAAACATCTCTTAGCGTATGCTGACCAGACCCGCTACTAGTTCCATAGGTTTTATAAACGTGCTTAAATTCGATCACCTAAACAGTGTCAGGGTTTTTTGTAAAAACATGTAGGCTAGATTTATTTAGACCTTGGCCCGGCTAAATCTTAGCATAAGACCAATCAATCACCATTTGATGTAGCTTATCCAAGGCTTTCTTGCGAAGAGCATCGGATTCTACTTGAGGAATTTTTTCGTAAGTTAATTTAAAGGTTTTATGAACACTTCCATTTTTGAAAACCCGGCTGATAAGCACTTTTTTTGCGGGGCCCCAATCTTCAGTTTGTATATGAATTTTAGTGCCGTTAATAAAAAGATCTGAGTTTTCACCTTGAACTGTTTTCATTAGTTTTTAAGTTACGTTAAGTGTTTAGATTCACAAGAGCTATTGCAAGGCAGCAGGACTAAAGCTAAGTGTGATTAATTTTGCGCCCTAAAAATGCATAAAGCGAAGTTGGGTTGTCCCAGCTTCGCTTTAATCGACATCAGGATCCTCGCTTCGAACGGAGGTTCCGAATGCCGAATTTTTTAAGGTTTCGCACCTATAGAAAGTTTCGACGTTTTTTAAGATGGACTAAAGTGGTTTTAAGTCTAGTTTTGCTAGCGCTTAATATCATCAAGAAAATTTTAGATCTTTAGTTTTTAGAATCCTTGAACTCGCTAGTTCGCCAGCGTGTACAGTTCTAGGAAGGGACTAATAATCCTGAGGTCTTGATGTCACGGAAAAGCGGCTGGGTGGCCCACTCAATTTTTGGTAATTTTGCGCCCTAAAAATGCATAAAGCGAAGTTGGGTTGTCCCAGCTTCGCTTTAATCGACATCAGGATCCTCGCTTCGAACGGAGGTTCCGAATGCCGAATTTTTTAAGGTTTCGCACCTATAGAAAGTTTCGACGTTTTTTAAGATGGACTAAAGTGGTTTTAAGTCTAGTTTTGCTAGCGCTTAATATCATCAAGAAAATTTTAGATCTTTAGTTTTTAGAATCCTTGAACTCGCTAGTTCGCCAGCGTGTACAGTTCTAGGAAGGGACTAATAATCCTGAGGTCTTGATATCATGGAGAAGCAGCTGGGTGGCCCACTCTATAATATATGTCTATTGTCCAGATCACATAGGTGAGATTTTCTAATTTCGAGACATATCTCATTTTGAGGCGTAAAATTTTTAGATAGCCGTGACAAAATTTGGCTCTTTTTTTGCTATACTATTATATTAACGAGGAGAACAAAATGAAAGCGATTTCACTAGTTAAATTTTTTACACTTGTTGGTTTTTTGGTGTTAGGGGTGCAAGAACAAGCACAGGCCGCGCGCGATTACGCAAATAATGAAGAGTGTATGCGGAAAGAAGTGAAGACATGTGTCTTTTCGGAATATAAGAAATTTATGACATCCGTTAAGACTATTGCAAATGGTGTTGAAACCACATCGGATTCAGTTTCAGAAGGCGATGCAGAACAAAAATGTATAAAGATAAAGAAGGAATTAGCTTGTAATAAGTATCTTTCATCAGCAGATGAAAAAGAATCAATGGGCTCCTGTAAGGCGTTATTAAAAGAATACAACGACTCTATGAAAAAAACGAGAGAAGAGTGCGGACGTATGCCTCCGCAATTTGGTGGTAGCAGTGATGTAGGTAATGAAGAATGTCGTAGGAAAGCAAAACAGTGCAAAAGAGGATTGGGTGCCTTTGGTTCAGAAGGAGACGATGGCGATTCTGTAGCAGGTGCAGCGGTTAATCTTTTTGGTGTGTATGGTCAGATGCAGGGACTTAATAATGCGAATGGTGTTGATTATAGTGCAATGAATGGTTGCTTAATTGATAAAGATAAAGAAGGTCGGGCACAAGAAGTGACTGATGACGATAAAATTACTGCATTACGCGAAAGAATGGCAGATTTAAAAAAAGAAGCGTCTGATGCCGATAAAGCCTTTAGTGAGAAAAAAGAAGAAGTTGAAAGAGATATGGCTGACGTCGAAAAGGACGCGAGTGAAAAAAGTTTTGCAGCGCAAACTAAAAATCAGCAAAATATTGTTCAAATACAAAAATCCATTGCGGCCTCTCAAAAGAAAAGAAATGATAATATTTCAAAAATGGCTGAAATACAGCCTAAGATTGCATTTCTTGCGTTCACGCAGCAAGATATAGTTATTAGCATGTCGGATTCGGCTGTTACTTCGGCTTGCGAAGATGGTGTCGATGCAGAATATAAAAAGAAAACAGATGCCGTAATAGATCCTAAATCTGGAAAAATGGTTAAACCGAAATTTTCTTTGAAAGAATCGGCGCGCTTTCAAAAAAGACTGAATGGTATACGAGCACAGTGTTATCAGGTGGCCGCTAACAAAAAAAATAAAGAATTAAAAACGCTTGCGGATCAGAAACGTGTACTTGAATCGGCTATTAAAAACCTAGAGACCGAAAATGCAGATGAAGTTTTGGCTATTGAAAGAGAAGTAAAAAACATGGAAGCAGTAAATAAGATAGCCACTGAAGAAGAACAAAAATCCATTGAGTTAAAAACTAAAAAACTGAATTCTTTGAATGAATCCGTTAATAATATGGCCCGTTACACTGAAGAGAAAAAACGCAGCTTTGCTGAAAAGACTCAGGCCCTACAAGATAAGATTGACAAAGTTCGTCAGGATAAACTTAATGTTGCATCACAATTTAATGGTGTGTCAGTGGCCGTAGAGACAAGCGGGCAAGCCGCGTCTACATTTATGGAAGAATGCTGCTCTAACACAGATCCAAAGCAGAATCATACGGGTTGTGCGCGAGTGATTAGGGATGATACTGATAAAGCTCCAAAAGGTGCAAGGGCTCGTAAAACTTCTGTAAGATAACTACTGCTATCCCGTGGGCATTAAGTCCATTAAACATTCGCGCCAGTACTCTGGCGCGTCTGAGGTGTAATCAACGGCTACTAAAAAACCGTCCTTACCCAAAAACTTGGTGCGCGCAACGACGCCGGAAATTTCAAGATTCATTTCGTGGATATTAAAGAAGATACTTTGTGCTAATAGCTGGTCGATATTGAGGTTAGACCTTAATTCTTTCGATACAAAGTCTTCTCGTTTAAATTTTATAAGTATTCCGCTTGAAGAGGCTTCTATAATTTGGCCGTACTTAGCCAGCTTTTGTAAGTTATCTAAGGATGTAAATGAATCTATAGTTAATTTAACCAATTCTTGATCACTGTTCTTTCCTGTCGACTTACCAATGGCCCTTCTGGGTGCGGATCTGTATTTTCTTTGGGGTTTCATAAGTGCTCCTTTTGCTGTGCTGGTTACATATAACTCATCGGCGTGAACTAGACTAAAGTTGATAACTCAAAATGATAAAATGCTAGAAATGCGTTTAAAACTACTTGGCAGAGATTATTTGAAAAAAAGACCGTATAAACAAGGTTCTTCAGAAAAAATAAAACCTTTATTTAGACCAAAGTCTAAAGTTTTTTTGGATTTCAGCCGAAAGCTAAAAACTTGATTCTCAAAATAGGATTTCCAATCATAACACTGCAAATCCCCAATAACTAATGCTGTATCAGCTTGAGACAAGGCCTTAAAGCCGGCTTCTTTAGCCACCCATAAAAACTCAGTCCAGGGACACTCCTGCAGTTCGCTTTCAGCGCAGACTCGTTTGAGGATATCCTCTGAAATACGCGAGCTTTCCTCTGCATCAAATCCCACTTTAAATTGAGATAGTGCAAAACCACCTAAAAATCCACAGTGCGAGACAGAAATAAAAACATCACTGGCTTCGGGGCGCTTGTTTAAGTCATTTAACTCAGCCAGTTGCTGGCGTGAAAAGTGAGACGAAAATTTATCGGCCAGAAAAGTTCTGATTTCTTGCCGATAATTTTTATTTTTAGAATTCCAGTTGGTATCAAGTATCAGGCGCAGAGTTGTATCAACGGAGCTTTGAATGAATAATATTTTAGACTCAAGACTCACTGGTAAGACTCACAGGTTAAATCTTTCGGGCCAAGTAACCGACTC
The DNA here is from genome assembly GCA_038042235.1 of Bdellovibrionota bacterium. Lineage (GTDB taxonomy): Bacteria > Bdellovibrionota > Bdellovibrionia > Bdellovibrionales > Bdellovibrionaceae > Pseudobdellovibrio. Next base: position 20,586 of record JBBTEQ010000172.1, read on the forward strand.
CCCAGAGGTGATCTGTATCATGCGGCTTAGAGAAGTAAAAGCCTGCAGTCTTAATTTCTCATCGAGCGTGATTTGCGGGGTGAAGCTTTCAAGCGCGCGGCGGATTTTTTCGAGGCTGTTCATTTTCATGTACGGGCAGTCATTGCAGACGCAGTTTTCATCAACAACCGGGGCCTGAATGAGCTCGGCCTCAGGCCGCAGTTTTTTCATTTGATGAAAAATTCCAGTTTCGGTAGCGACAATAAATTTTTTGACGGAGGTGTTGTTAGCGACTTCGCTTAATAACTTAGAGGTA
>JBBTEQ010000173.1:0-5408 GCA_038042235.1 Bdellovibrionota bacterium
GTATTATGTTTTAGGCCTGTGCTCGAGTTTAAAGTCTCAAGCGGACAATGCCGTTGAATATTTACGAAAAGCCCTAGAACTAGGAATGAAAGCCAATAACCAAGAAGACATGTGCTATGCCATCCTAGGATTATCAATTTGTTACCGCCAGCAAAAAAGATATGATGAAGCGCTGAAAGAAATTTACAATTTAAATATTTTTTTAGAAGTCCTAAGCAGCGTAGAACTAAAGGTTGCGGCAGCAAACTCTAACGCTCAAATTTTGATGGATCTTAAAAAGTATGAGCAAGCATTGGATATACTCTGGGTTGCCTACGAGGGAATTAAACAAACCAAGCAATTGCATGCGGCCATCAGTATCTTTATAAATATTGGTGTTTGTCTTTTTGAAACAGGCCAAAAAGATTCAGCGAAAATTTATTTTAATTTGGCACATAAATCGCTTGATCCTAAATCTGATCGACGCAGTTTAAATGTAATAGAAAAATATTTAAATACTTTAAACTCAAATATGACGTCTGAGTTAGACATAATCTTTGACTTGGATAACCACGCCATAGTTGAGCGATCCCTGGGTAAAATTGACTTTAAAAATCAGTTTATTTTGTTAGATTTATTAAAACTTTTTATTGCTAATCAAGGGCAAATTTTTTCAAAAGAATATTTGGTCGAGCACGTTTGGAAACAAAATTATGATCCAAGTGTGCATGACAATAAAATTTATGTAACGATCAAACGACTTCGTAAAATGATCGAACCTGACTATGACAAACCAAAATATATTTTTAGAGCTAAAAATGGATATTATTTAAATAAAAGTACTAAAGTTGAAATGAGTGAGTTAAGAGCCGGGGGGGCTTTGCAATGAAAACATTTTTGATAGTGATACTTGGATTTGTAATGAGTTTTTGTAGTTTTGCTTATGCCGATAGTAAAACGACAAGCTCTGCTTGTGAGGCCACAGGCTATGCTTGTGATACTACACCACAAGGTGGCGTTGATTATTGGCCATGGTCAGTAGCTCAACCATTTCCTTGGGATCACATTGAAGGTTTCTGGAAACTCGGCGAGGATCCAGCTATTTACTTAAATGCGCATGTTTTAAGTTCTAATAATAACCGTAAGATTCTGAGCTTATCGATTCATAAAGACAGTGTCTGCTCTAAATCCTCTGCAAAGGGTACAGGGTATATTGATGCTGCCGAAAAAAATGTGGTCAGAGCATTAATCGGGGATGGCGTTTATAAGTATCAGTTGAAGATAGCCATGTTTGATATGCGCGATATAGATTGGCTCTACGATTGTGACAAAAATGTGATGGCAGTTTCAATGCAACTTATTAGTAGGGGGCGAAGACCTAGAACACAGCTTCCACCGATATTTGATACTGACGATACTGAAACTCACAACATAATGCTGAAAAAAGTATCACCAGGTGCAGTTAGTTCTTGTAAAGAATAAATAGCCAGAAAGTTCTTGAGTCTTTAAGTAGAGAAGATTATAAATTCCTCTCTACTATACAGGGAGTTAGCTCAGTTGGTAGAGCGCCACCCTTACAAGGTGGATGTCGCAGGTTCGAATCCTGTACTCCCTACCATTTTTCTGGTCACAAAAAATTAAATATTCAAAGTCTCATCGCTTAAATAGTATTGCACATTAAATAGAACTACGCTTTCATATTAGTATAAACTCACGGAGGTTCTATGAAAAAACTATTGGCCACTATTACCGCTTTAACATTACTTAGCCTTAGTGCCCACGCCGGCATTTTGATAGACCCATATATTGGATATACTGTTTCTGGCAGCACAAGTTCTAACTTTACTATTACAGGTTCAGATATGGGCGCTCGTTTAGGCTTCACCAACATGGGCCTAGGGTTTGGAGTAGATGCTACAGTTGCCGGAACTCACACCTATAAAGACGCAACAACATCCACAGATTATACGAGATCAAATATGGGGGTTTTTGTAAGCTATCACTTTCCGATTTTAGTACGGGGTTATGCCACTTATTTTGTAAATTCAAAAATTTCTTCAAGTGCGGCTTCAGCCACTGGAACCGCAACTAAACTAGGTGTCCAGTATACGGGCTTTCCCCTTATTGCTATCGGTGTTGAATATTATAATATGGCCTATAAAGACGCAGAAATTGGGGGCATTAAATTTACATCTTCAGTTACTGAAAGCCAAACTCGCCTAGCATTAAGCGTTCCATTTAATTTATAGATTTTTAAAACACTAACGGAGACTACGATGATGCAACCCTATTTAATTATTAACTACTATGCGATTATTACATCTGTTGTTGTCGGCATGGTCCTAGGTTTTTTGTGGTACGGCCCTTTGTTCGGAAAATCTTGGGCACAAGCCATGGGTTTTGCCTCTGATTTTAAACCGGATTCAAAAAAAATGGCTCAAGCCATGGTTTTGCAAGCACTTGGGCTTTTGTTAATGAGCTACGTTCTGGCCCATTCAGGTCAAGTTTGGCGTCCATCGGTTTGGGGCGTAGGAGTTGATGAGGGCTCTGTTTTTATGTGGGGATTTATGTCGGCGTTTTTTACTTGGATCGGGTTTTATATTCCGATGCAATTTTCAAAAGTAGCCTGGGAAAATCGCCCGTGGAAATTATTTTTTATTAACATCGGTCACGATTTTGTAATCTTATTTTCAATTTCCATGATTTTAGCTATGTGGCGCTAAGTTAACGCCCCATCAAAGTTTAAATACCTTTATTTGACGAACTAAACGACCGTAACTCCGAAGATTTTTCATTAGAGTTGGGGCTAACTTTTTCTGATGCATTTTCCCTCGTTGGATTGCGAAATTGCACCAAATAGGAATTTAAACCAAATCTGTCCGTATATTGTACTAGAGTTTCATTTCCCTCTGCATCCGCTGTCGTAATAGTAAACGCCAGATCAAACAAAGGGCGAATAGCTACAAGCTGCAAGGCACCGTTTTTATATTCCCAAACGCCCTCGCCACTTCCCAAACGGTCGACCTGATAATAAAATTTATTATTATCGAACAAAACCAATCGCAGAGGATTTGTTTCTTCCGTAGCTAATAATTTCAAGCTGGAAATTTTTTCTTCGGCTTGCGGCAAATCCGCAGATTTATTTACATAGACATTAAAAAAATCAGCATTTTGCTTAAACTCCACATCTTTGGAGCGAGGTGAACAGTTTGTTAAAACGACGAGTAGTGTACTAAGTGATACGCCTAACAATAAAGAATACCTATTAAATAATTTCATGGTGGTTTACCCCTACTGCAATTTTTATCGGAATATTTTTGGGTATTTGTTACTGGCCAAAAGACCAAAAGACCAGCTTTTTAGAGAGATTCGATCAGCTTCCGACAACTGATGGCAGCGCCCCTGGGGCGCCATTTACTTAAAATCGTCTCCATAGGTTTAAGCTTGATCAGCCTTGGAGCGAAATTTAAAACCAGACCAGCAGTGGTCAGGGTGATAAAAAACAGATTTGCATATGGAATTCCTACCATCGCTCCGATGGCCGCTAAAGCTGAAATAGCTGATCCCGAAAAAGTTGAAACATTTTTAAAAATCACAACTTTTGAGCTCCAATTCGGATTAATCTTTTCAAGTTCATTTGAAGTCTTTAAGACTCCGACGTCAAAAATTCCTTGTGATAAAGTTGCCTTTGCTACAGTTAAAAGTAAATTTTCAGCTACGGGTATATTTAATAATGACATTGCTGTTTGGCAAACCAGTAAAAACCCCGTTTCAATCGAGGCCCATCTTCCGTAAGTTTCAGCTTCTTTTAAAGTTCTTTCTGCGGTACCAATATAGGCGCCATCATTTTTGGGCAACAGCCCCATTTTTTTTGCGGTTTTAACCAAAATCACCGAATTAGAAAGCCAATTAAAAAGTTCCTTGTTTTTTAACTGTAAGCCCGCAGACATTGCCCCCGCCAAAACACCTACAAGTAAAGCATGTTCAGCAGGAATACCCCGTCCCATAATTAACCCGGTCGTAATTACAGTCGAATTTCCGAAAAATCTTACAAGAGCTAGTGTTGTATTGTAATGCTTCTTAAAAAAACTACTTTTTTCAACCGGGCCTACCACCACCGGCTTAATCTCTATTTTGTTCGAATAGGAAATTGCATTTTCAATTTCATTTGTAACGTTTTTTGTTACTTGATCTAGTGCTGTTGTTTGATGTTCGGCGGTTGATACGTCAAGCGTAAAAAACTCGTTGGCTTTAGAATCATTTTTAGTTTTTTCTAAAATCTCTGCCCGAACGCGCCCTAAATCTTGTTCGTTATTTATTTCAAAAGATTGCACCTCTGCACGAGTAGCACCGGCTGAAGTTTCGATAGGTAAAGTTGATAAAAAAAGCTGTTGTTGTGCGGTTTTAAGTAAACTTTGACTTTCAGTACTCGTTGGCGCCGCCGCTAGTGAGTAGTGCAGGGGTGCCAATGCTAGTGCCAGTACCTGCACAAAAATAATAAGCTTTTTAATAGGATTTTTAATGGACTTTTTACTCACTTTATTAAAAAAATTGAGAAGTACGTTCAACATACGTGGGTTTCCTCTTAAAACTGTATTGCTACACTTGTGCCTGCTCAAAATGGCTTTATTTCATTTTGAGATGCAAGTTTTGTCTAAGTTGTTGATATTAGACGAAAAATGGCATTGTAACTGGTGAAATGAATGCTTATTTTCTTTTGCTAAAGCTCGGCTTGCTGCTCCGTTGTGGCTGATTGTCAGGCTTCCACACGCTGGGCTTACTTTTGCCCGAACGCGGAACGTCTTTGTATTTATCATTTCGTGGTTTTTCAGGTTTATCTGCAGAAAATTTATGGGCTTTGGCCAAATTACCGATGGTTTTTGAATCAGGCTTACCTGTAGACTTTTTTGTGGGATCAAATGTTTTCTTTAGATCTAATTTTTTATTTTTGTAACGATTTGTATTGTTTGCAGAAGATATTCTTTCGATAAAAGAAAACTCAGCATCAACTTTTATTTCACGGGCACCTTGTAAATAGGGTTTAATTTTTTGAAACATTTTAGCATCTGACGACGTCACAAATGTAATGGCATTGCCGGCGCGACCAGCACGAGCCGTACGCCCAATACGATGAAGAAAATCTTCGGCCTGAAATGGTAAATCAAAATTAATAACATGGTCTACATGCGGAACATCAATTCCCCGCGCTAATAAATCAGTGGCCACAACAATGCGAATTTCTCCTTCGCGAAAATTGCGCACAACACGGTTTCTATGCCCTTGCGATAGACCGCCGTGAATAAGGTCTGTCGAATAACCGTACTCTTTTAAATACTGACCCATTCTTTCACAGCTGCCTTGATTGCCGCAAAAAACAATAACTCCGCCCTTAGTGGCATTCAATTCATCCAAAAGACGATCATTTTTTT